>CAYQFB010000045.1:0-6087 GCA_964416705.1 uncultured Alphaproteobacteria bacterium | reverse complement strand
TATCTTGGTATCTATAATGATTTCTCTGAATTCCTTCTGGATTACCAGAATGTATCCCGATAGCTTCACCAGGTCCTCGAATATTTGCAAAATTTTCATCAATGAAAAGTGGACCATGAAGATGATCAAATGTTCCCTTTCCTCCAATAAACTCTAACATATGATTTATCCAAGAAGGATGATCAATTAACTTTTCAAAAGGTTTGCCCGCTTCATATATTTGTTGAAGATTTAATCCTTCTTTACCGCCATAATTATGTCCGTTAACAAAGCCAGCCCATTCTCCGTTTTTTAAATTTTTTAAATTATCAAGAATTTTATTACAAGCGATTAACTCTTTGCCTGATATTGCTTTTTTAATTATTATGTAACCATTAAGATCAAATAAATATTTTTCTATTAATGTTGGTTTTCTACTCATTATTTATATTTTTAAGTAAATTTTAATTAATTATTAAAATAATCATAATTTAAATAAATTAACAATTTAAATATAAATGTATTAATATTTAGACTATTTGTAAATAGACATGCAATATGAAAAAAAGAAAATTAGGTAATACAGACATATACTTATCAGCTATAGGCTTTGGTGGCGCACCTATTGGAAATTTATTTGAAAAGTTAGATGAGGCTACTTGTTATAAAACTCTAGAGCGTTGCAATGACTCTAATATAAATCTGTATGATACTTCTCCTTATTATGGAAATGGACTCAGTGAACATCGTTTAGGGAATTTTCTAAAAACATTACAGTTAGATAGTTATTATTTATCTACAAAAGTTGGAAGATATTTAACGCCAGAAAAAGAAGACAATATAAATAGAGGAAAATGGGCAGGTGGATTAAACTTCATTCCAAAAGTAGATTACTCATATGATGGTGTAATGCGATCTTTTGAGCAATCTTTACATAGATTAGCTGCATCAAAAATTGATATATGTCTAATTCATGATGTTGATACATACACGTATGGAGATCAGGTAGATCATTATTTTAAAATCGCAATGAAGGGAGCTTACAAGGCAATAACTAAATTAAAAGAAGAAAAAGTTATTAAGGCAATTGGAGTGGGTGTAAATAATTCTGATATATGCAAAAGATTTGCAGAAGAAGGTGAATTTGACTGCATATTGTTAGCAGGTAGATATACGTTATTAGATCAAAGCGCACTTGATGATTGTCTGCCCATTGCTGAAGAAAAAAATATTGGTATAATTTTTGCAGGAGTTTTTAATTCTGGAATTCTTGCCAAAGGCATTAGAGACAATAGCACTTATTTTTATGATAAAATTCCAGAGAATATAAAGATAAAATATAATGAAATATTAAGAATTTGCGAGAGGTACAATGTTTCAGTACCAGCTGCAGCGTTGCAGTTTTGTTATGCTAATAAACAGGTTGCTACCTTGGTAATAGGTATGGATAGACAAGATCAAATTGATAATAATATATCTAATTTGAATATAAAAATTCCTAATGATTTATGGAATGAATTAAAAAATGCAAATATTATTGATGAAAGGTGTGTCTTACCTAAGAGCTAGTTTAAATAATACTAATTTGTTTTTGTCATAGTACATAGTATTTCAAAAGCTATTGTTGCACCAACTAATGAAGTCATATTGTTAAGATCAAATGGAGGAGATACTTCAACAACATCCGCTCCAATAAAATGTAAATCTCTTAACTCTCTTATAACTAATTGAGATTCTCTAACATTAATTCCTCCAACCTCAGGAGTTCCTGTTCCAGGAGCAAAAGTTGGATCAATACCATCAATATCAAATGTAAAGTAAGTTGGCGTGTCTTCCAATACATCTTTTATTATTTTAACAGTTTCTTTTATTCCAATTTCATAAAATGTATCAGTTGATATTATGGTTACACCTTGATCAATTGCCCAAGTTAAATCGTCAGGATCATAAAGTCCGCCCCGCAAACCTAGAATGACATATTTTTTTGGGTCAATGAGGTTTTCTTCTATAGCTCTTCTGAATGGAGTTCCGTGAGTATATTTAAATCCTCCAAAATAAGTATCCCAGGTATCTGAATGAGAGTCAAACTGAAACATGCCCACCGGTTTATTTTTTGCTAATGCTCTTAATATTGGAAGGGATATCAAATGATCACCTCCAATAGATAGAGGTATAGTTTTTGATTCAGTAATTTTGTTATAAAAATCTGTCACTTTGTTTAGTGAGTCTTGAAGATCAGCTGGATTTACTGGGCAATCACCAATATCTGCAATTTGATAATTGTCGTAAGGGCTTTTTAATGATGATGGATGATATGTTCTAATAAGTGAAGAAGCATTTCTAATTTCTCTTGGCCCATGTCTTGCGCCAGGTCTATTAGTTGTTCCTCCATCCCATGGTATGCCACAAATACAATAATCTAATTTATTTAAGTCTTTAACTATAGGCAAACGAAAAAAAGTTGCGATATCTGCAAAGCGAGGGGTTGTTTGACCGGCTGTTGGTTTTATTTGAGTCATAATAAGTTGTTATGATATAAAGAGGTAATTATTACAATACAATAATGAGTGTGAGTCAAATATTTTCTATACCATTAGATGATGCTGCGGCAAATCATCTAAAAAACTTTAATATTCCAAGTATTTCACTACCAAATCAAGAAGGCAATTATTTGCGACTTGATCGCTCAGATACCTTTAGAATGATAATCTACTTTTTTCCTATGACCGGAAGACCAGACATGCCACTTCCTGAAAATTGGAATAAAATTCCTGGAGCCAATGGTTGTACATTACAAACATGTAAATTTAGAGATAATTATGATGATCTTATTGGTTTAAATGCGGTCCCTATCGGAATTACAGCTCAAAGCGTTAATTACAATAAAGAAATGACAAATCGTCTTAGAGTACCATTTGATGTATTAAGTGATGAAAAATTAGAACTGAAGAATGCATTAGGCCTACCAACATTTTTAGTTAAGGATAAAATTTACTTAAAACGCTTAACTTTAATTATTGAAAAAAAAATGGTTAAAAAAGTTTTTTATCCTATATATCCAATTGATAAGCATATAGATGATGTATTGAAATGGTTAAAAGAAAATTAAAATTGTTTTTTACTGGTATCTTTTTTTTATTTTTTACCTCTATGTCATTCGCAAATCCAAATGCAGATCAATGGCAAGAGTCTGAAAAAAGTTATAAAGATCTAATTAATGAAGGTTTTGAAGTTAAAAGTTACGCTATAAACAACATCGAGACAGCTAATGGTTTGTATATACTTTTATTTGTTACTGTTTTACAAAAAGATAATGAAATTTATGAATGTCAAGAATATCAAACAATTGATAAAATGATTGAGACTCTTGATATGATGTTAATTTGTAAAGAATTAGTTCAACCCTATGAAAGAGGTTTAGGCACTTAGTTTTTATAATACTCTAAAAAGAACCATTGAAGTGCTATAAGTGTTAAACCATTTTTAATTTCTTTCTCCTTCAACATATTTCTTACATGTTCAACTTTATAAGATTTAACTAATATATTTTCATTTTCACTTTCAAGTCCCATCATTCTCTCACCTTCAAAAGAATTAATTTCACCTAAAAACAAATGATAATAAGACTCTGATGATCCGGGAGCTGGAAAATAGCCCTGAATTGGCGTAATCTTATTTACTTTACAGCCAGTTTCCTCAACACATTCTCTTATAGCAGTCTCTTCAGGTGACTCATTTTCATCTATTATACCTGCTACAATTTCGTATAGGTAGTCATCATCATATCTTGATATAACTCCAGCTCTAAATTGTTGAATTAAAACAATTTCTTTTCTTATAGGATCATATGGTAGTAAAGTAGATACATGAGCTCCACTAAAAATTTCCCGATCTATTTTTCTAGTCCAACTTCCATCATGTTTTTGATGAACAAATTCTAATTTTTTTAATTTAAAGAAACCTGAGTAAAGATTTTTTTTATTAATTATTTGATATTTTAATGTCATAAATTTGAATAAATAAATTTAGTGTATATATTTAATATATGATTCAAAAAGCATTATTTGGCGCAGGTTGTTTTTGGGGGGTAGAAGAACATTTCAGACAAATTTCTGGTATTATTAAAACTGAAGCAGGATATTCAGGAGGTAATACTAAAAATCCAACTTATGAGAATGTATGTTATCAAAATACTGATCATGCTGAAGTTTTGCAAGTTGATTTTGATGATGAAATTATTTCTTATGCAACATTAGTAGATGAATTTTGGAAATGTCATGATCCAACAACTATTGATAGACAGGGCCCAGATGTTGGACGTCAATACCGTTCAGTCATTTATTATTTTGATGAATTTCAAAAAAAAGTTGCAGAAACATCTAAAGGAAAACATCAAACTTCTTTCAATAATATGATAGTAACGGAAATTACTAAAGCTGATACTTTTTATAAAGCTGAAGAATATCATCAAAAATATATTCAAAAAAGGGCATTATCTGAATAAAAAAATTTTAAATGTATAATGATTTTTATATTGCTCTAATTATTGGCTGGCTAATTTTATTATTTTTTTGGTCTATCATAATTTTATTTATTTATTTTAGAAAGCCTCCAAATTCTAGACTATCAAGAAAAATTATAACTCGTTCATATTTAGTTTTTTTTTTGATTTTTGTATTAATTTTAATATTTAAAAATATCGATTCGTTTTTCTAGATAAAAAAACAGTTTTATTATCTATATGTAGTAGCTGTGTTTAATTGTAATACTAACATATTGGGATATATTGTTTTTTTTATATTTATACTTGAATACTAGATTTTTCAGCCATATAAACTACCTCGTTAATTACAGATTTCAACATTTACGGGTTATAAAAGGAACTAAATAATGTCTATTATTAAAAACTATTTTAAACAAAATAGAGTGACACACACTTTCTCTAGCTGTCAGTGGCCAATTGGAGATCCTCAAGAAAAAGATTTTCATTTTTGTGAGGTTAATACTTTGACTGGAAAACCATATTGCAAAGAGCACTGTGATGTTGCTTATATTGACGAAAGAGAGCTTAAAAAGGAAAAAGAAGCTCAAAAAAATCGTCGCATAGCTGCCTAAATTTTTTCTTCTTTAATGGCTGTATTTTCATGCAGCCATTTTCATTTTGTTGACATTATTAGTCATTTTCTTAAAGTAGAATCCTAAAAAAATTATGCTTTATTCTGTTCTCAAACAAATAAATTTTAAAGGAAAAATTTCAATTGTAGATAGTAGTGATAAAATTTATGAATTTGGAAGTGGCTCAAATAATTTAAAAATTAAATTTGCTACTAAATCAATAGAAAAAAAATTATTTAGAAATCCAGGCCTTTACTTCGGAGAAGGTTATATGAATCAAGAAATATTAATAATAGAGGGCACAATAGAACAATTGATTGATTTGGTAACTTCATGTTATGATGATTTTATTCAAAATAATTTTATTTACAGAACTTATGAGAATCTTTCTGGTTATTTTAAAATTTTCCAACAGCTTAATGAGCTCGTTAAGTCAAAACAGAATGTGGCACATCATTATGATTTAAAAGAAGATTTGTATAAACTTTTTTTAGATCAAGATATGCAATACTCTTGTGCGTATTTTCATAATGAAAATATTAGTTTAGATCAGGCGCAAATTGATAAAAAAAAACATATAATTAACAAGCTTCAAATTACCGATAATATGAATGTATTAGATATTGGATGTGGATGGGGTGGCATGGCTATAGAAATCGCTAAGCAGACTGGTGCTAATGTTAAAGGTATTACTCTTTCTGAAAATCAATTTAAAACCGCTTCTAAAAGAGCTCAAGAAGAGGGTTTGTCTGAAAAAATTTCATTTAAATTACAAGATTATAGAAATGAAGTTCATAAATATGATCGAATTGTATCTGTGGGAATGTTTGAGCATGTTGGTATTAAATATTTTAAAACTTATATAAAAAAAACATACGACTTATTGAAAGAAAATGGAGTATTTCTTCTTCACACAATTGGTAAAAAAGGGATTCCAACAGCAACAAGTCCATGGATAAGAAAATATATATTTCCTGGAGGTTATATACCTTC
>CAYQFB010000044.1:369-6216 GCA_964416705.1 uncultured Alphaproteobacteria bacterium | reverse complement strand
AGGTTCTAGTGCCGCGAGGTGTGAAGGTTCAAGTCCTTTCCGGCCTACCATTAAAAGGGGATAGTTTATGTCTATTAAGGAAATAAAATCAGGAACTCTCTACAAAGAGTTTGCATTTGAAATACCATATAATGAAGTGAATTTAATAATAGACTCAAAAATAAAGGAAATACTACCCACAGTTTCTTTACCGGGTTTTAGAAAAGGTAAGGCACCAATAAATATAGTGAGAAAAAAATATGAGGATAATATTTTATCCGAAGCTATTGAAAAGTTGGTTCAAGATAAAACTAAAGATTTGCTAGATACAAAAAATTTGAAACCATTTATTCAACCTAGGGTAGATCTTAAAAAATATAAAAAAAATGAACCGGTTGAAGTTGAGGTTAAGATTAACTTAGAACCAGAAATAAAATTAAAAGATTTTAAAAAGATTGAAGTTAATAACTATGAAATTGATCTAGATAAATCTTTAGTTGAAAAAAATTACAAAGAGTTTTTAAGTAATCAAAAAAAATATTCTCCGATTAAAAACAATAGAGAAATAAAAGAATCAGATAAAGTTTTGATAAATTTATCATCAGAAGATTCATCTACCCCACAATTTCTTAAAGTACAAAAAAATTTATCTATTATAATTGACTCTGAATTCCAAATTTTGCCTGAGTTGGGATCTAAATTAGTGAAAAAGAAATTAAAGAAAGATGATAAAAATAAAATAAAACTAGATATATCTAAATCTTTAAAATTAGATAACGAAAAGATTGTTGAGTTTGATATTGAAATTCTTGATATTGAAGAATCTATACCTTTTGTTGTTGATAAAGAGTTTCTTGAAAAAAATAACTTAAAAAATGAAGAAGAATTAAAAAATAATTTAGAAAAAAGATTAAAATCACAATATCAAAATGGCTTAAAGCAAATAGAAAAAAAACAATTGATGGATACTTTAGATAAGGAACATAATTTTGATTTACCTCAAGGTATTGTAGATCAAGAATTTAATGATATATGGCATAGAATTGAACACGCAAAAAAAGATAACTCACTTGATGAGGATGATAAAAAACTTAGTGATGAACAGCTTAAAAAAAGATATAAGAAAATTTCTAAAAGAAGAGTCAAACTTGCTATACTTTTACAATTTATTGCTAAAGAGAGAAAAATTTCAGTTGATGAGAAAGAATTAACAAATGGAATGATCGCATATACATCTCAATATCCTGGACAAGAGAAAGAAATTATGGAATATTTTAAGAAAAATCCATCAGCTATAGAAACTATTAGAGGACCGATTTTAGAAGAAAAAGTTATTGAAAATGTTATTTCATCATCAAATATAGTTAAGAAAATAATTGATAAAAAAGAATATGAAAATTTAGAAAAAATTACTTTTGAAGTTAAAAAGGAAAAATAATGAAAGATATAGAAAAAATAACTAATAATTTAATACCAATGGTTGTTGAACAATCTTCTCGTGGAGAAAGAGCATATGACATTTATTCAAGATTGCTTAAGGAGAGAATTATTTTCTTAACTGGACCAATTGATGATAACATTGCAAGTTTGGTTTGTGCACAATTACTTTTTCTTGAGTCAGAAAACCCCAATAAAGAAATTGCTTTTTATATTAACTCACCAGGTGGAATAGTTTGGTCAGGTCTGGCTATTTATGATACTATGCAATATATTTCTCCTAAAATAATGACAATATGTATAGGTCAGGCGGCATCAGCAGGATCTTTGTTGTTAACAGCCGGTTCAGAAGGTATGAGATTTTCACTACCTAATTCAAGGATTATGGTTCATCAGCCAAGTGGAGGATATCAAGGTCAGGTAACTGATATAGAAATACACACTAATGAAATTAAAAAAACTAAAGAAAAATTAAATCAAATTTATTCAAAACATACAAAAAAGAAAATCAAGGAAATAGAAGGTATTATGGAGAGAGACAAATATTTTTCTCCTGAAGAAGCAATTAAATTTGGTTTAATAGATAAAATAGTTGAAAGTAGAAAAATTTAATGAGTAAGAAGGAAGATAAAGATTCATTATTTTGTTCTTTTTGTGGAAAAAGTCAAAAAGAAGTAAAAAAATTAATTGCTGGACCAACAGTTTTTGTATGTGATGAATGCGTTGAACTTTGTATGGATATTATCAAAGAAGATAATAAAAATAATAATAAAAAATTAAAAGTTAATACTCCTAAGCCATCAGAAATAAATAAATTTCTTGATGATTTTGTAATAGGACAAGCAAAAGCTAAAAAAAACTTATCTGTTGCAGTCTACAATCATTATAAAAGATTAACTAATTCTGTATATGATGATGTAGAAATTTCTAAATCAAATATATTGCTTGTTGGTCCAACGGGAACAGGAAAAACGCTCCTTGCTCAAACTTTAGCAAAAGTTTTAGATGTGCCTTTTACTGTAGCCGATGCTACTAGTCTTACTGAAGCTGGTTACGTTGGTGAAGATGTTGAAAACATCATATTAAAATTACTTCAAGCATCGGATTATAATGTAGAAAGAGCTCAAAAAGGGATTGTTTATATTGATGAAATAGACAAGATAAGTAGAAAAAGTGACAACCCATCAATAACAAGAGATGTATCAGGTGAGGGAGTGCAACAGGCTTTATTAAAAATTATGGAAGGCACAATAGCTAGTGTCCCGCCACAAGGAGGAAGAAAACATCCTCAACAGGAGTTTTTACACGTAGACACATCTAATATTCTATTTATTTGTGGTGGAGCTTTTTCTGGTTTGGAAAATATTATAAATCAAAGATTAAAAGGTTCATCAATTGGTTTTAATTCTTCAATAGTAGAATTTAATGAAAAGTCCGTTGGTGATACCTTAATTAACCTTCAAAATGAAGACCTTTTAAAATTTGGTATGATTCCTGAATTTATTGGAAGGTTGCCTGTTGTAACAACTCTAGAGGAACTTGATCTGAATATGCTTGTTAGAATAATGCAAGAACCAAAAAATGCATTAATAAAACAATACACAGCTTTATTTAAAATGGATGGTGTTAATCTAGAAATTAAAAATGACGCATTAAAAGAAATCGCTAAACTCGCAATTAAACAAAAAACTGGAGCTAGAGGCCTTAGATCTATTTTGGAGACTTTGCTAATAGATTTAATGTTTAAATCACCAGATTATAAGGACTTAGAAAAAATACTAGTAAACAAAGATGTTGTTAATAAAAGCGCAGAACCAATAATGATTTATAATAACAAAAATACTAATCAAAAGATTTTAGTTAACAAGTCTTGATTTTATTAAAAAAATAATCATTTATTAAACTTATATGTATAATTTAACTTTACCAGTTCTTCCTTTAAGAGATATAGTTGTTTTCCCAGGAATGGTAGCACCATTGTTTGTTGGAAGAATACAATCTGTCAATGCATTAAATCACGCTATGACATTAGATAAAAAAATTTTTTTGTTAGCACAAAAAAACTCTGACATTGATAATCCAAAAAAATCAGATCTGTATGAATGGGGAACAATAGCTAAAGTACTTCAACTTCTAAAACTTCCTGATGGCACAATAAAAGTTTTGGTTGAGGGAATTACTAGAGCAAGATTAAATAGCTTAAATTTATCTAATGATTTTTTAACAGCTAAAATAAAACAATTAAACACTAAGCATAAAAATAATAACAAGTTAAAAGCATTAGTAAAGATTGTTATGGAACAATTCCAAGATTATTCAAAAGTAAATAAAAAAATACCATCTGACATAGTTAACAATCTACTTTCAATGAGTGATCCGAATAAAATAGCAGATGTAGTTTCTATTAATTTGAATATAAATATGGAGCAAAAACAAGAATTGCTTGAAATGCATGATTTAGAAAAACGATTAAATAAAATACATATATATTTAGTTTCTGAAATTGACTCTTTCCAGATGGAAAAAAAGATTAAAGGAAGAGTGAAGCGTCAAATGGAAAAGACTCAAAAAGAATATTATTTAAATGAACAAATGAAAGCAATACAAAAGGAGCTTGGTGATAACGATGATTCTGATGAAATTACTGAAATAGAAAAGAAAATTAATTCTGTTAAATTAACCAAAGATGCAAATGAAAAGTGCAAATCAGAGTTAAGAAAATTAAAAAATATGAGTCCTATGTCTGCTGAAGCAACTGTCATAAGAAATTATTTAGATTGGATTTTGTCAATACCTTGGAATTCTAAATCAGAAATTTCAAAAAATATTAAAAAAGCAAAAAAAATTTTAGAAGAAGACCATTATGGACTTGATAAAGTAAAAGATAGAATTCTAGAATATTTGGCCGTTCAAAAGAGAATAGAAAAATTAAAAGGACCAATTTTATGTTTAGTTGGACCTCCGGGAGTTGGGAAAACATCTCTTGGTAAATCAATTGCATCCGCAACAGGAAGAAATTTTGTAAGAATGTCACTTGGCGGTGTAAGAGATGAGGCTGAAATAAGAGGTCATAGAAAAACATATATCGGTTCAATGCCAGGAAGATTTATTCAATCAATGAAAAAAGCAAAGACATCAAATCCTTTGCTCTTGTTAGATGAAATTGATAAACTTGGATCAGATTGGAGAGGGGACCCATCATCTGCTCTACTTGAGGTTTTAGACCCTGAACAAAATGATAAATTCAATGATCATTATTTAGAGTTAGATTATAATTTATCTGATGTAATGTTTGTATGTACAGCTAATACTCTAAATATTCCACCTGCATTACTTGACAGAATGGAAATTATAAGGATTCCTGGCTACACTGATAAAGAAAAGAATAAAATTGCTCAAAAATATTTAATTCCTAAACAAATTAAAAATCACAATCTGAAAAATAATGAGGTTAGATTTACAAATAAAATTATAAATCAAATAATTAGAAATTATACTCGAGAAGCTGGTGTAAGAAATTTAGAAAAAGAAATATCTAAAGTATGCAGAAAAACTGTCAAATTATTAGAAACAAGCAATAATAAACTTGTAAAACTTAATGATGAAAGATTGAAAGATTTTTTGGGTATCAGTAGATTTAGATCAAGTGAAATTGAAAAGAAAAATTTTATTGGTGTAACAAATGGACTTGCTTGGACAGAAGTAGGTGGTGAAATTCTGTCCATAGAAGTGATACTATCGATTGGTAAAGGAAAATTGACTATTACTGGAAAGCTTGGTGAGGTAATGAGAGAATCAGTTCAGGCTGCAATTTCTTATGTAAAATCTCATAGTTTAAATCTTGGTATACACCCATTTGATTTCGATAAATTTGATATTCATGTGCATGTTCCTGAAGGCGCCACTCCAAAAGATGGGCCAAGCGCAGGTATAGCAATTTTTAATTCACTCGTATCTTCTCTAACATCAAACAAAGTAAGAAAAGATGTTGCAATGACAGGTGAAATTACCTTACGAGGCAGAGTTCTTCCTATTGGAGGGCTTAAAGAAAAAATATATGCTGCTTCAAGAGCAGGAATTAAAAAAGTATTAATCCCAGAAGAAAATAAAAACGAAATTATAGAATTTGATAAAGAAATTCTTAAAACAATTAAAATAATTCCTATAAGTGAAGCAAAGTCAATTTTAGAGCATTCACTTATTAAGTCTATTTCACCTCTAAATTTAACCGAATCAGAAATACTTAAAGCTCAAAAAAATAAATTTTCTGAGACTAATTTAAAAGAAAATCTAAGACATTAATGACAGTTATTCTTGATTTTTTTTTAAAATTCCCTCTAAACTGGGAATAATCAGAAAAATTTATTGACTTCATGCATAATGAAATAATATTTATTAATTTAGATCAATAAAAAGGAGTCTAATGTGAAT
>CAYQFB010000044.1:0-359 GCA_964416705.1 uncultured Alphaproteobacteria bacterium | reverse complement strand
ACTGGGATTTTTTTTTAAAATTAATTGACTTGGCAATTAAACTAGAGAATAATTTATAAATATCAATAAAAAGGAGTTTAATGTGAATAAAAATGACCTAATTGCATCAGTTGCTTCATCTGCTGGATTGTCAAAATCTGATGCTACAAGAGCTATAGAAAGTTTATTAGATGCAGTAACTAACTCTCTAAAAAGAGATGAGAAAGTAAGTATTGTCGGTTTTGGCAATTTTAGTGTTAGCCACAGAAAGGCTACTACTGGAAGAAATCCAAGAACAGGTGAGTCTATACAAATACCAGCATCAAAAAGACCTAAATTTACTGTAGGTAAAGCTCTTAAAGATGCAGTAAATATCTAGT
>CAYQFB010000043.1:1776-6456 GCA_964416705.1 uncultured Alphaproteobacteria bacterium | reverse complement strand
TTGTAATCTTGTATTCATTTCAATGAAATAAAAATTATTATTTTCATAAAGAAATTCTAATCTACCAACTCCCTCATAGCCAATACAAGAGATGGCTTTTTTACAAAGATCACTAATCTCTTTTCTTTTTTCATTTGTTAAAAGTTCACTTGGACTTTCTTCTATAAGTTTTTGATGTTTTCTTTGTATTGAACAGTCGCGTTCACCTAAGGTGATTATATTTCCATGAGCATCTGCAAGTATTTGAATTTCGATGTGCTTTGGATTTGTGAGAAATTTTTCTAAATAAACATTATCATCATTAAAAGATTTTTTAGCTTCTGCCTTTGCTGAATTTATAGCATTGTTAATTTCTTCAGCGCTTGTAACAACTCTCATACCTTTTCCTCCACCACCACTTGCAGCCTTAACTATAATTGGAAGATCAACATTTTTAATAAACTCTTCAATTAATCTACTATCCGAAATGTCATTTAAACCAGGAACAGTAGGAACTTTATTTTCATCCATTATTTTTTTAGCATCGATTTTGTTTCCCATAATTTTAATGTGACTAGAATGAGGTCCTATAAATTTTATATTGTGTTCCTCTATAATTTCAGCAAATCTCTGGTTTTCACTTAAAAAGCCATATCCTGGATGAATTCCATCAACATTTGTTAAAGTAGCAGCTGTAATAATCGCAGGTATATTTAAATAGCTTGATTGAGCTGATGCTGGTCCAACACATATACTTTCATCTGCCATCTTAACATGCATTGCACTTTCATCTGCATCTGAATGAATAGCTACAGTTTTTATCCCAAGTTCTCTGCAAGCTCTTAAAACTCTTAGTGCAATCTCGCCCCTATTAGCGATTAAAATTTTTTTGAACATTATTCAAAAATTATTAAATGATCTCCGAATTCTACGGGTTGACTATTTAATGCAACTATTTTTTTAATAACACCTGATTTAGGAGCTTTTATTTCGTTAAAAGTTTTCATTGCTTCTATTAACAAAAGTATATCTCCTGCTTTAACATGTTGACCTATTTTAACATATGGAGGTGAATTAGGATCCGCTGAAAGGTAGGCAACTCCAACCATAGGAGATTTAACAATATTTTCTTCATTGATATTTTCTAAATTAGTTTTTTCTTCAGAATTTTTTTGTAAAACTTCAGATTTTACTTCTGGAATTATTTTAGTAGCATCTAATAGTTTAGATGATATCTCAATTTCATAATCGCCTTTTTTAATTTTAAATTTTGATACATTGCCGATTTTAGTTTCCTTTATTATTAATTTAATATTTTCAATGTCAGTTTTATCTATTTTAGTCATTAATCTTTACTATAAATTAATTTTTTCATTGCTTCAATTGCTAGTATATATCCATTTTCCCCAAAGCCACAAATTATTCCATTAACTGCTTCAGAAGTTAGACTTTTTCTTCTGTAATCTTCTCTTGCATATATATTTGATATATGAACTTCAATCTTTGGTTTGCTAGTTGCTCTTAATGCATCTAATAAAGCTATTGAAGTGTGAGTATATGCTGCAGGATTAATTATAATTCCCTCAAAACCATTTTGTACAGAATGTATTTTCTCTATTATTTCACCTTCATGATTACTTTGGAAAAACTCTGATTCAATTTCATTCTTTTTACATTCTTCAGCGCATAATGATTTAATTCTTTCTAGAGATGTATCACCATAAAAATCTTTTTCTCTGTTGCCAAGTAAGTTAAGATTTGGACCGTTTATTATAAGTATTTTTTTCATGCTCATCAATAAAAGTGTTTACTCAATGCAAGTTGTTGATTTTGGTAATTTGAATTTATTTTTTTACCATATAGCATAGATGATGATTTATTCAATTTTTCATATTGAATTCTTGCAATAGTTTGACCATCTTCAATAATAAAATCTACTTCATGTGTTTTAAGCTCTAAAACTGCAAAAGATCCCATAGAATAACCAAAACCAGGATCAAAAAAACCTGCATAATGAACTCTAAAATCACCTATGCCTGTATCATAAGGAATCATTTCTCCTGCAAGATTAGGTGGAATGCATATTTTCTCCTTAGATTTTAAAATATAGAAATTATTTTTTTTAATAATTAAACTTTTATTTTTTGATTTTATTGGTTCCCAATAATTTTTATGTTTATGGTATTTATTTTTTGAAAAATAAACCAATGGTGCATTTATTTTAGATCTATAAGCACAAATTGTTTTATCATTAGATAAGTCAATCGTAAGTTTGAGACCATTTTCAAAAATAGCTTTTTTATTTGAAAAACATAATTTTTTAGTTTTATTTATTCTAACTAAATCTTTATCATTTAAATAAATATTATTATTATAAACTAATCTCATTTGATTAAGAGAGTCACCTTCATTAAATTTAATATTAAATGATTTACATGTTATTTCTAAAAACATTTCACCTTTATATTTATGAGGTATTTTTTCATATTCATTTGATTTATCTAAAATAGTTCTACAAAATATATCTAATCTTCCAGTACTACTTTTAGGATTGCATTTACCTTTAATTGTTGTTTTTAAATTTAATTTTTCATTTAATCTTACTAAATAGGTTTTATTTTTTTTAAAAACTAATCCATTCGATAAATTATATTTTTTAATAGATAATTTTTTTAGTTTATTTCTTATCTTACCTGTTGGACTCAAGAAACTATATTTAAGCTCATAACATTCATTACTTAATGTAAGGTCTATACTTGAAGGTTGAATTCTTTTTTCAGCATCATCTTTACTAGTGATTATTTCCTTATTTTTAATAAGTTTTTTATAATCACCGAATGTTAAGGAACCTCTCATAAATTTTTATATTCATTTATTATTTTTTTTAATTTAATTTCATTAGTTTCTTTAGATAAATTGTTTAGTTTTTTTTGCAATTCTTCCATGTCTTTGTAGTTTGTATCACTTATTGTATTAAAAAAATTAATCCAATATATTTTCTCTAAATCTTTAGCAATCTCAATAAATTTATTAATAATATATTTGTTTTTAGGAAACTGAATAATTAAATTTAAGTTTTGGTAAAAAAAATTAATTTTATTATTTAATTGCATATTTTGCATATTAGTGTCTAAAAAAATTTTATATTTTATGTAATAATTATCTGGATATTTGTTCGAAACTATTTTGTAAAATTTTACTGATTCATTTAAATAGCCATGTGATCTTAAAATATCTGCTTTAGTTTCTAAAAAAAAGGTATTTTTTGGAAACTTTTTTATTAAAAAATTTAATTTTTTAAGAGAATTGATTAAATTTCCTGATTCGGAACTGCTAATGCTGTCATAGTATGTTTTGTGATCATCATTTAAATTTGTCAAATTTAAAGTGTCATTGTAAGCCATAAATTTAGCTTTTATAAAATTAAATTCATCTTGAATATCTTTGTTAAAATTAAATTTTTTATTATTTGAATTGTTATCAATAATCTCATATCTTTCTCTAAATATTGGATGTGTTGAAAATTTTTGATAATTTTCATCAAAGCCTTTATTCAAAGCATTTTTTTCTAAGATTTTTATCAATTCTTTAACTGATTCTGATGGTAAATTTAATTTTTGTAAAGTCTTTATAGAATATAAATCAGCTTCTCTTTCTTGCTCTCTACTAAAACTTAAATAGAAATTGTTGATATTAACTTGACTTGCTATTGTGCCACCTAAAACTTCTGGATCTTGAGTTAATATGCTTCCACTAATAAGGGCTAGGTTAGTAATTAAATTTAGTTTTGAAAACTTCTCTAATGTATCTTTTCTTTTTTCCAAATGAAAGTATTCAAGATGCCCTACTTCATGAGCGAGAACAGCAAGTAAAGAAACATAATCAGGGGACTGTTCTAAAAGCCCAGATGATACAATTAATTTGTTTTTAGGAATTACAAATGCATTAGGATTGTCATCTTTTATTATATGAACTTTAATATTTTTATTAAATTTATTTACTGCTTTTATATCTATAATTAACTTATTTAAAAATATTTCAGTTTCATAATCAAATATTTGACTAGACAGTGAATAATTTGAAAAAAATAAAACTGAAAAAAAAATATAACTAATGAATTTTATTTTTAAGACCACCACCCAGTTTTTTCCTCAGATTGAGAATTATCGTTATCTTTTAAAACTTCATTTTCTATATTTCCTTTATTAATTAATTTTTCATCTTTTTTTGAATTTTTTCTCTTGTTAGAGATATTTTTTTTAATCTTTTTCTTTATTTTTTCTGTAGTTTTTACCTTCTTTTTTAATGTTTTTTTCTTTGGTATATTTTTAATGTTTTTTTTGGGATTTTTATCTTCTATGATATTAGCCTTGGAAATTTCAATAATTGGTTCATGAAGTGAAATTTCTTCTTTAAACTCAAAAGTAATATTAGTTTCATAATTTTTCTCAAGTGAATTAAGTTCTTGTTTTTTTTGGTTGATTAAATTTTCTGCTAAGGCACTATTACATTTAACTATAAGATTTGCATTATTATTTAAAATTAATTTTTCTTTTATGACATTTAAAATTTGATCATTCATTGATCTTGAATTTAATATTAATCCAGAACCTTTGCATAAATTACATTTATCAAAAGATTTTTCAATTAAACTTGATCTTAATCTTTGCCTTGATAATTCTAACAGCCCAAACATGCTTA
>CAYQFB010000043.1:0-1676 GCA_964416705.1 uncultured Alphaproteobacteria bacterium | reverse complement strand
ATTAAACTTGATCTTAATCTTTGCCTTGATAATTCTAACAGCCCAAACATGCTTATTCTGCCTACTTGTATTCTTGCTCTATCCCTGTACAAAGCAGATTTAATAGCTTTTTCGACTTTAAAATTATTTCTGTAATCATCCATATCAATAAAATCTACAACAACTAATCCGCCTAAATCTCTTAATCTTAGCTGTCTTGCTATTTCTATAGCTGCTTCTAAATTTGTTTTTAATGCTGTACTTTCAATATTTCTTTCAGAGGTGTTTTTTCCAGAATTAACATCAATTGCTACCAGTGCTTCAGTAGTATTTATTACTATTGATCCTCCAGAAGGTAATTTTACATTTAAACTATAAAGTTCATTAATTTGAAACTCTATATTTTGTTCAGCGAACAAAGAGCTTTCTTTTGACTTAAATAATTTAATTTTTTTAGTTTGACTGGGTAATATATTTTTAGATATTTTTTTAATTTTATCATATCCGTCTTTTCCATCTAATAAAACTTCTTCAACCTCTTCTGTTAACATATCTCTAATAGCTCTTTTTAAAATATTTCCTTCTTCATAAATTATCTCAGGTGCTTCAGATTTAAGTGTCAATGTTCTGATTTTATTCCATTGAGCAACTAAAAAAGTTAAATCTTTTGAAATTTCTTTTTTACTTCTTCCAATTCCAGCTGTTCTTACTATAACTGACATTTTTTCTGGAATATTTACTGAGGCTAAAATTTGTTTTAACTTTCTACGTTCTTCTAAATCTCCTATTTTTCTAGATATACCATCATTGTTCATGCTATTTGGCATTAACACACAGTAGCGGCCAGCAAATGATAAAAAAGTAGTCAGAGCTGCTCCCTTAAGACCTCTTTCTTCTTTGTTAATTTGTATTAAAATTACCTGCCTTGGTTTTATGACATCCTGGATTTTGTATTTTTTAAAAAAATTATAATATTCCTTTTTTGGATTTAGTGTTTTGGTTTTAAATTTTTTGGGACTCTCATTTTCATTTTCTAAACTTTCGCTATCAATTTCTTCAAAATTTTCTATATTCTCTTCTGTTTCATCATTATCTTCTAACTCATCTGTAGTTGATTGTTTTTCAAGAAGTTCTTTTAATTTACTTTCATCTGCAGAGGGAATTTTGAAATAGTCAGGATGAATTTCTGTTAGTGGAAGAAAGCCATTTCTATTTGAACCAAATTCAACAAATGCGGCTTGAAGAGAGGGTTCTACTCGGACTATCTTTGCAAGGTATACATCACCTTTTACAGCATTCTTTTTATTTGACTCAATTTCAAAATCATCTAATTTTCCATTTTCAGTAACTGCGATTCTTGTTTCGTTTGCATTTGATGCATCAATAAGTATTTTTTTCGACATATTTGGGAAACTCCATTATAAATTGTAATAAATCTTTTCATTTTAGTAATATTTTTTGTGTATTTTATTTTATTAGACCCTAATGTCATATTTTGAACTATTTCACAATCTAGATTGTAACAAATGAAAAAAATATTATACTTATTATCTGCCTTTTTACTCATATCATTTTTTACCATTGGAGGGATCATTTTAGCAATTTTGTGGAAATTTTCACCTGAGTTACAAGGATATGACAAAATAGTAAATTATAAACCTAACTAATCTTCCAGACTCTATAGTTACGACTGAGTT
>CAYQFB010000042.1:2717-6476 GCA_964416705.1 uncultured Alphaproteobacteria bacterium | reverse complement strand
TTGTTTGGAAAAAGGCAATAATGAAAAATAAATTAGAAATATTTTCAACAAAAGAGTTAAAATCTTTTTTTATAAACCTAGGTGAGTTTTTTGATATAAGTACTAAGAGTTTTAGTGAGCTAGAAACATTTCCTGATAAAAAAAATTTTTCAATAGTTTTTTTAGACAACCATATTAGAGTTTCTCAAAAAACTATAAAAAACATTTATGAAAATGAAAATTTTATATTTGTTTGTAAAGATTTATCTGTTTTGCAAAAATTTTCATTAAAGAAAAAAAACACTTTGATCTCGCCTGTTTCTATAAATAAACTTGTAGATATAATTAACAGTTTTATTAATACAAAAAAACATATCTTTAAAAATATTGAGCTTAATAATCAGTCAGTTACTAACACCAGAACTAATGAAAAAATTCATTTAACACAAGCTGAAAACCAAATTCTTTTAAAATTATTTAAAGAAAAAAATGTAAAAAAACAGACCCTTGAGAGAGATGCGCTCCAAATAAGACAAGATTTAAATACCTCTTCAATGGAGAGTCATTTAAATAGAATTAGAAAAAAACTAAAAAACATTAGGTCTCATTTTACAATATCTAGTAAAGACAAGTGTGTTTATTTAGAAATTATTAATCAAGATACATTGGGATAAATGAAAATAAACTTTCATCAAAAGTATTGTTATAATTATGTTCACTGAAACTTATTGAAATAATTTCATTTTCACTTTTTGCAATTATTTTTCTTAATAATAGAGGTTTGTTTTCAAAAAAAATTTTTAAATATGTAATTTTTGAATCTATTATAATTTTTTTTTCAAAAACTATCTCTCCATTATTTTCTTCAAACACAAATGATGAAAAAAAACTATAATCAAGAAAAATATCATAAAATAATTTAACTCTATTTTTTTTAGTTGAAAAAAAATTCTCCTCTTTTAATTCATGATTTATGTAAACACCTTTATTTTTACTTATTATTAAGGTTCTGTCTGGGTAAAAATAATCTAATCTAATTTTATTATCTTTAATATAAATATTACCTTCCTCTAAGGAGGCGCCACTTGATTGAATAAATTTTGATGAAAAAAAATTTAAATTTTTTATGTAATTTACTACTTTAGAATTAATTTGATCACCAATTGCATTTTTAGAAAACAAAATTATAAAAAATAAAATTGTAATTAATAATAAATTAGTTTGTTTTTTTAAGAACTTGTCTTTTGCCGGCATTATTTGCTTCCGAAACGATTCCATCATCCTCCATTTTTTCAACAATTCTTGCTGCTCTATTATAACCTATTTGTAAGTATCTCTGAATAAAACTAGTTGATACTTTTTGCTGATTTACAACAATCTCAACTGCTTTAGCATAAAGTTCATCAACGTCACCATTGTCAAAATTTAGAGATAGCGAACCATCTAGATTTTCTTCATCTAAAGAAATTTCATTTTTGAAATCAAACATGCTCTGTTGTTTAATAAACTCTACAACCTTTTCAATTTCTGTTTCACTAACAAATCCTCCGTGTAATCTTTTTAAATTTGCGCCATTTTCTAAAAAAAGCATATCACCGCTCCCCAGCAATTGTTCAGCTCCCATTTCGTTAATGATGGTTCTGCTGTCAAACTTACTAGCAACTTTGTAACTAATTCGACTTGGAAAATTTGCTTTAATTGTTCCAGTTATAACATCAACACTTGGTCGTTGTGTTGCAGTAATTAAATGTATTCCAGATGCTCTTGCCATTTGAGCCAGTCTTTGAACAAGGCTTTCAACCTCTTTTCCCGCAACCATCATCAGGTCGGCCATTTCATCTATAACAACAACTATAAAAGGCATTTCCTCATGAGGTATTTCTCTTTTTTCAATAATTGGCTTTCTGGTATCTTTATCAATACCTGTCTGCACTTCTCTAAACATTTTTTTTCCTGATTTTTGAAATTTATTTATTTTATCATTGAAGGTTTTAATGTTTTTTACATTTATGGAACTCATTAATTTGTATCTATTTTCCATCTCTCTAACAACCCACTTTAATGCATACACAGCTTTGTTTGGATTGGTAACAACTGGAGTTAATAGGTGAGGAATGTCTTCATAAATACTTAGCTCGAGCATTTTTGGATCTATTAAAATTAACTTACATTCATTCGGTTTAAATTTAATTATTAAACTCATAATCATTGAATTAATTCCAACAGACTTACCTGATCCAGTAGTGCCAGCAATTAAAAGATGAGGCATTTTTTCTAAGTCTGTATAAACGTTTTCCCCAGAAATATTTTTACCTAGCGCCAATCTTAGTGAATTTTTACCATCAAAAAAGACATTATCATTTATTAAATCACCAAAGAAAACAGCCTCTCTTTTGGCATTAGGTATTTCTATGCCCAAGCTTGTTTTTCCTGGCTGTGAAGAAATTCTAGCGGAAAGAGAAGACATGGCTCTAGCTATGTCATCTGATAATCCTACTATCTTACTGGCTTTGATTCCAGCTTTTGGAATAAACTCAAATAGTGTAACAATCGGACCTGACTTAAAGTTTATAATTTTTCCCTCTACTCCATATTCAAGCAAAGTATTTTCTAACTTTAAAGAAACCTGTTGATTTAGTTTTTGCACCTCTTTTGTTTGGCTGTGCTTTAAAGATGATCTTGTAAATAATTCTATGCTCGGCAATTGATAAAAGTAATTATCAAATTCTGAACCCTGTGTTTTTTGTGTCGCATTAACTCTTTTAATAGAGCTAGTTTTATTTTTGTGTAAAACTGGCTCGCTTTTGTAAGGTTTTGGAATAATTTTCCTTTTGTCATTTTTTTTATTTAATTTTGACAAACTAATAGCAATAATTCCAAATGTCTTTTTGTAAAAAAATGAAATTATTACTTCTAAAAATTTAAACTTTTTCAAATATCTAAATTTTATACTAAATACATAGAACAATATGATTATTAAAAAAAACAAAGACAACATACTAACAAGCAAACGAAAAAGAGATGTATCTGCAAAAACCAAATTATAATTATTTAAAAAAACCTCTAAAATAGCAGCAACTGTTTTGTATATTATGCCTGTGCTTGCGTAATAAAAATTAGTTTCAGCAAACAAATGATTAAAAAAAATGGATGAAAAAAGAATTAAGAAAAACTTAAGAACAATATTTTTAACTAATATTCCAAAAAATAACGTTATGCCGATAAATGAAACAAAAAAACCAATCACATACGAGTACGTCCCAAATAAAAACAAAAGTGAGCTTGATGTTAAAGCGCCAAAGTGTCCAAAAAAATTTGTTATATCACCAAATGATTGAAATTTCCCTAGACCAGGATCTTCCGGGTTGTGTGTTCCTAAACTAATAAGAACAAATAATCCAGAGCCTGCTAATACCAAGCCCAATAAAGTTTTAATTAGAAATAACTTAAATCCGCCATATTTAAACATATTAATTGTTTCTAATACCTTTAGAATAAGGTAATTCGAAGAAAAATTATGAAAGAATTGAATTGTGATTTACATATTGTTGGCGGAGCATTAACCGGTCTTTTAACAGCATATTGTGTATCAAGTTTAGGCTATAAGATTGTTATTTCTGAAAAAAAAAATATTATACTGCATAATAAAAAATCAATTAAAGACACAAGAACAACCGCTATAGCCGAGGGTTCAAAGGTTTTTTTAGAATCTCAGGGATTATGGAAATTTATTAAAGGATTTGCTGAGCCAATAAAAAATATTAAAGTTGTTGATACAAC
>CAYQFB010000042.1:0-2617 GCA_964416705.1 uncultured Alphaproteobacteria bacterium | reverse complement strand
CCAATGCAAAAAGAAAGAAACAGAAATCAAAGCGCTTTAATTTGGTCTAACAGGCCAGAGATAGTTGATAAGATTGTTTCTTTAGATTTACATAATAAATATGTAGAAGAAATTCTTAATGAAAAAATTTATCAACAAGTAGGAAACGTTACAAATATTAATTCAGTACAATCCTTTCCCCTTTCTGCTCATATCAATGAGAAATTTTATGATAATAAAACTGTTTATGTAGGTGATGCTGCTCATTCTATCCACCCTATAGCTGGTCAAGGATGGAATTTAGGTGTTAGAGACGTTAACTCAATAACAAAATTACTTAGAAAGACTAAAGAGGAGAAGGCAGAAATAGGCACAAAAAGATTTTGTAAAATGTATAATGATTCATGTTATTACGACGCATATAGACTTTTTGAAATAACCGATAAACTAAATTGGATATTTAAAAAAGATCAATCTTATTTTAAATTTTTAAAAAAGGTTGGTTTTAATATATTAAATAAAAACACAATTTTTAAAGAAAAAATTGTGAAATTTGCTATGGGTATTTAATTAATAGAAGCTGTTTCTTGATTTGAAGCTAATTCTATTTCTAGCGTCGATAAAATATTTTCATATAGTTCTTTGTTTGATTTTAATTCTAAAAACATTTGCTTCACACTAACATCAAAAGGTGAAACCATTACTATAAATTTAAGTAAATCAACTATATTTAATTTAGAAATATCATCAAAACTTAGATTTATGTTTTTAACCTTGTTATATTTTTTAAAAATATCAAGTATTTTTGATTTTAACCCATCTTGCAGGTTTGTGTTATTGAAGCTATCAAAAATTTCAATTTCACAAATTCTGAATTTGCGCCCAGTGTCTATTTCTTTAATAATTTTAAAACAACTTATACCCTCAAGATTTATTAAATATTTTTTATCGGGCGTTTCATTAAAGATAGTAATTTTTCCATAACATCCTACACTATAGAGTTCGTTGTTTTCTTTCTGCTGAACCATACCTATGAATCTATCACTTGATAAAGAATAATCTATCATTTCAATATATCTTTCTTCAAAAATATTTAGAGGCAGATTTGTTTTTGGAAATAATATAGCTCCATTCAATGGAAAAATTGGTATTTTCATTTATATAAACAGCAAACTTGAAAGTTGTTTTCTGTAAGTTTTTGTAGCCTCATGATCATTTCCAAGGGCTTCAAAGAAATCGACTAATTTTTTTTTAATTTTTTCTTTATCTATAGAATAATTATTTAATAAAAAAGGAAAGGCATTTTCATATTCTCCTGATGAAAAATAGTATTCAGCTATCTCTAGCAATATTTTAATGTTCTTTGGGTCATTGTTATTTTTTTCAAGCAGTATCTCTATAGAGTCAGAGTCTTTTGAGTCTTTCACTATTTTTATTTTTTTAATCATTTTATCTATTTCTTGATTTTTTTTCATCTCTTCATCAAGAGAGGAGACAAAGTCATCTATTTCTTTGAATTCCTTTTGGGCTAATAAACATTCCAGATATAGGCTGATAGCTATTGCATCACCTGTATTTTCAGTAAAAAAAACTAATATCTTGTCTTTGGCTTCAATAAATTTTTTATCATCAATAAGATTTTTTATTACATTATAAAAATCACTCAAATCCTCATTTAGTTTTTTTCCAACTGATTTTTCAACAAAATCAACAAAATCTTTTTCAGATATTACGCCCTGAAAAGCATTAACAATTTTTTTGTCCTTAAAAGCATAAACAGCAGGAATAGATTGGATTCTAAGTTGCGCTGCTATTTGTTGATTATCATCGATATTAACTTTAATTAAATTAAAGTCATCTTGATTTTCTTTTGCCACTTTCTCCATTATTGGTGTTAGCTGTTTACAAGGCCCACACCAAGGAGCCCAAAAATCAACAACGATTAACTTATTATCACTTGCATTTATAACCTTGCTTTCAAAGTCACTTTCATTCACATCAATTATATTGCTATTATCCATATGTTTTAACTACCACCTCTTCTCTTGATGAGAAAATATGTATTTTTTTATAGTTTTCAATCATAAACTCAATAAACTTATTACATTTCATTGTTATAGTTGCTGTATTTGTTAGTGGGTGAAAATTAACAAATTCTGAATTATAAAGTTTTTCCTCAAGATAAAAATCAATTTTGTTTTCAGTGTCGTTTAATAATGCAAAAGGAGTAACTGAGCCTGGTTTAATGCCCAATAAATTTATTAAATATTCTTCTTTTGCAAAAGATACATTACCCAAATCTAAAGATTTTGAAATTTTTTTAAGATTTATGTCTGTAAATTCTTCACAAGAAATTAAAAAAAATTTATTTTTTTTATTTTTTAAAAACAAATTTTTGCTATGTGATCCTTTTATTTGTCCTCTCAATTTATTTGAGTCATCGACAGTAAAAAGAGCTTCATGCTCTTGAAGATCATAATCATAGCCCTTATCACTTAATAACTTTATGAATACTTTTGAGTCTAACATAAATGAACATCTTTTTATTATACTTTATGAAACTATCATGGTAGTAGAAAAAAATATTGCGGGCGTAGCTCAGGGGTAGAGCGCAACCTTGCCAAGGTTGAAGTCGAGG
>CAYQFB010000041.1:5325-6526 GCA_964416705.1 uncultured Alphaproteobacteria bacterium | reverse complement strand
ATTATTGCTAAAAATATTGAATTAGATTTCATAAATAAATATTCAAAAATATATAATACAAAAAAATATTATGAATAAATTAATTGGAGTGTCTGTAGGTGACATAAAAGGTATAGGTATAGAAATCTTAATTAAAGAATGGAAAAAACGAAGAATAAGAAATTTTGTTTTAATTACCAATTATAAATTATTTAAAAAGTACATTTCTTCAAAAAAAATTGATATTAAAACTTATGAATCCTCAATCAAGAATAATAAATTAATTGTTTCTAAAGATTCATTTAATATTTTTAATATTAAAGCATCTACTTATGATCAAAATACCTTAGAATCACTTAACAAAAGTTATCAATTAGCTAAAAAAAAATATTTTGTTGGTATTGTTACTTTGCCAATAAATAAGGAAAAAATAAATAAAATTAATTCAAATTTTATTGATCAAACATCTTTCTTTTCAAAAAAAGATGGTAAAAAATTTTCTAATATGATTTTTATTTATAAAAAAATATTTTTTGTTCCATTAACTATGCATATAAAGTTAAGAAATGTTTCAAAAAATTTTAAAAATTCTCTTAAAATTATTAAAAAAATAAAAAATATACATACTACATTAATTAGAGATTTTAGAATAAATAACCCAATATATATAATGGCAGGCATAAACCCACATAGTGGAGAAAAAGGTATTATAAGTGATGAGGATAAAAAATATCTTAGACCAATAATCAATCAATTAAATAAGATAAATATTATAATAAATGGACCTATTTCTCCCGATGCGATTGTGAATAAAAAAAATTTAAAAAATCATAATTGTTTTATTTTTACTTATCATGATCAAGCACTTATTCCTTTCAAAATAATTTCAAATTACTCGGGTGTTAATTATACATCTAATTTAGATATTATAAGAGTTTCACCTGATCATGGTACAGCTTATGATATAGTTGGTAAAAAAAATAAATCATCTTTAGGAATAATTAATAGTTTTAAATTAGTAAAAAAAATAGCAGCTAATAGAAATAAATATGATAAAACCAAAAAAATCACTGGGACAAAATTTTCTCATTGATAATAATATAATAAAAAAAATTACTGATCAAACAAATATAGAAAATCAAAATATTGTTGAGATAGGTCCTGGTTTAGGAAATTTAACAGATTTTATAATAACTAAAAAACCAAAAAGTTTAATATTGAT
>CAYQFB010000041.1:3195-5225 GCA_964416705.1 uncultured Alphaproteobacteria bacterium | reverse complement strand
CCAAAGCCAAAAGTAAATTCAAAAGTAGTGGAATTTAAATTAAAAAATATTCAAGTTGATCAAAATAAATTGTTAAATTTTACAAATCAGATATTTAAAAACAGAAGAAAAAGTTTGAGAAATAAAATTAAAAATTCTTCATTAATTAATAAAAAAATTCTTAGTAAAAGGGTTGAGGAACTTAATTTTGGAGAATTATTAAAAATCTACAATTTTTTTTAAATTTTTATTTAATAGTTTATCATTATTTTTAATTAAATCATGATACTTTATTATATTTATTATGTCCTTAGCAGTATTATAAATATTTTGATTAATTAAAACATAATTATACTCATTATAATGCTTAATTTCATCAAGAGCATAAGATAAACGAAGTTTTATTTCATTTTTACTATCTCTTCCTCTTTTTATTAATCTTTTCCTTAATTCTTTTACTGACGGTGGTAAAATAAAAATATCAATTATATCTTTCTTATAAAATCTTTTTCTAATTTTTCTAGCTCCTTTCCAATCTATATCAAAGAGTATGTTTTTATTTAATAAATTAGATTTTCTTATATTTTTAATCGGAGATCCATATAAATTATTAAAGTTTGATGATGTTTCAATGAAGTGGTTATTTTTATCTAATTTTACAAATTTTTCTTTAGACACAAAATAATAATCTTTACCGTGAACTTCATTTAATCTCATATTTCTTGATGTGTAAGAAATTGATAAAATTACATTTTTAACTTTTTTTACAAGCATTTTACATAAAGTTGTTTTGCCTGCTCCTGATGGCGATGAAATAATTATTATTTTATTTTTTATTTCTATATTCACTTAATTTCCTTTTATGATCAATGTATGTTTCTGAATAAATATGTTTTTTAACAACATTATTGTAAAAATAATACAAATATTTACTTTTATAATTTTCAAAAATTAATTCCATTGTTTTTTTTCCTACATAAGAAATTGGTTCAGGAGGAAGTCCTTTAATATAATATGTATTATATGGATGTTGAGTTTTTAAGTCTTTTAGATTTAACTCCCTGTCTAAGTCATATTTTCCATCAGTTATTGCAAATATAGTAGTTGCGTCTATTTGTAATTTCATTTTTTTTTGCAATCTATTTTGAATAACTGAAAAAATTACTTTTTTATCAAAATCATCTATTCCTTCTTTTTCAAGTAATGAACCAATAATTAAAAGCTGATCAAAGGTAAATTTTTTCAGTAATTCATGGTCCTTATATTTTTGTTTAGTATTATCCTTTAATTTTTTTAATTTTGAATAAAATTTATCAAAATCTTCATAAGAATGCAGAAAATATGTATCGGCTAAAGTATCGAAATATTCTATGTTTTTAGAATTTTCAAACTTATATTTTAATAATTCATTTAATTGGTGCTTACTCCACCCTTCTACTATAGTAATTTTTAGTATGAAATTAGATGGTTTAGTGATTGTTGATATAAATATTTTTAGATTAATTTTCTCTGGCAAAATAAACTTGCCGTAATGAATTTTTTTAAAATACTTTGAATGAATTGACAAATATGTGTTCGTTATAAATTTTTCAATAAAATTTAAGTTTTCTATGTTTGATTCAACAATACTTTTTGAACTTTGATTTTTTTCAATAGTTACATGTAAATCAATTGATTTAATATCTTTTAAAAAAAATAAATAGGTTAAATACAGAGATACTAGTATGAATATTAAACTAATAATTCTTAAATAATAAAGCAGTATTAGTTCCTCCAAAACCAAATGAATTACTTAAGGCAATATTAACTTTAGTTTCTTTTGGTTCTTTTGCTACAAGATTTATATTTTTAGAATCAATAGGATTTTCAAGATTTAGTGTTCCAGGTACAATCGAGTTATTTATGGCCAAAATTGAAAAAATAGATTCAACACTGCCAGCTGCCCCTAATAAATGACCTATTGATGATTTTGTAGAACTTACGAATATATTTTCATGTTTGTTAAATAATTTCATAATAGCATTTAGTTCAATTTCATCTCCTTTTATTGT
>CAYQFB010000041.1:0-3095 GCA_964416705.1 uncultured Alphaproteobacteria bacterium | reverse complement strand
CCTGTTGCACATGCAGTTACAACAGAATGATTTGGACCTTTAAAACCATATTTTATAGAAATTTGACCTGATAAAAGGTTTATAAGTGATGATGGAATAAAAAAAGGAGACAATTTCCTTGGGCCGCTATTATTAATAGTTAAAGCACCATTATAAATTGTTTCCAATCCACCTATACCTGAGCCAGCTATAACTCCAGTATTAAGTTTATCTTTATCACTTAAATCTTGGATACCTGCATCTTCAACAGCCATTTTAGCTGCAACAATGCCATATTGTATAAATCTATCGTTTCTTTTAATTTCTCTAGAGTCTAGATGTGAAGTAATATCAAAATAGTTATCACTTTTATGATTATTAGAAATATAACCAGCTATTTTGCATGGGAATTCACCTGTATTAAAATCATCAATTTTTTTTATCCCTGATATTCCATTAAGAAGGTTGCTCCAAGTTTCTTCTTTTTTACTACCGATTGAAGTTAGTAAACCAATCCCTGTAACTACAACTCGCCTCATAATAAATAATTAAAAATTATTTTTTGCTTTCAATATAATCTATTGCATTTTGAACAGTTTGTATTGTTTCTGCAGCATCATCCGGTATTTCTATTCCAAACTTTTCCTCAAAAGCCATTACTAGTTCTACAGTATCTAAACTATCAGCACCAAGGTCATCAATAAACTTAGCTTCTGGGGTAACTTTTCCTTCATCTATTCCAAGATGGTCAACAACAATCTTTTTTACTTGATCTTGAACTTCACTCATAATTGTCTCCTAAATGTTATTAGATTTTTAATAAATTATTATTTCTGTTTATGTCAACTAATTAAACCATTAACATACCACCATTTACATGAAAATTCTGCCCTGTAATATATGAGGCTTCATTTGTAGTTAAGAAATAAACTAAATTAGCCACATCAACTGGTTCTCCAAATTTCTTCATAGGTATATTATCTAATATTTTATTTTTTTGTAATTCATTAAGTTTTTGTGTCATAGGAGATACTATAAAACCAGGTGAAACAACATTTATATTAATATTTCTACTTGCTACTTCATGAGCAATTGATTTATAAAAACCAATCATTCCCGATTTTGAACTTACATAATTAGACTGACCAGGGTTACCAGATAATGCCACTACAGATGAGATTCCAATAATTTTTCCCTTTTTATTTTTTATCATGTTTGGAAGAATAGATTTGATAATAACAAAATTGGAAGAAAGATTAGTATTAATTACCTCTTGCCATTGTTCTAATTTCATACGAAGCAGAAGACTATCTGAGGTTAAACCAGCATTATTAATTACAATAGATATATCAGGGTGATTATTAGCGATTTCATTCATTTTTGAAGGAATGGAAGATAAATCAGATAAATCTAAATAATAATAGCTATGAAGATTGCCATATGTATTTTTCATGGTTGAGAGTTTTTCTTTGGATGAAGATATTAAAATTAATTTATAACCAGCATCATTAAATTTTTTTGTAATAGCACCACCAATTCCTCCAGATGATCCTGTAATAAATACTTTTTCTAAATTATTCATAATTTTTTTAATTGTTCTAAATCTTGTATATTATTAATTGAAATTATATCAAATTTATTTGTTATTCTTTTTATTAAACCTGATAATACTTTTCCAGGACCAATTTCAATTATCTGATTCTCACCTTTTTCTTCAATTTTTATAATACTCTCTGTCCACCTGACTCTATTCGACATTTGTAATTTTAAATTTTCAATAATGTTATTACTTGATATGTTTATTGAAGCATCGTAATTTGAAACAATTGGGCAGATTGGATCAACAAAATTAATTTTATCTATCTCAAAACTTAGCTTATTTTGTGCTTCTATCATAAATTTACTATGAAAAGCTGCTGAGACATTTAATTTTACAAATTTCTTAATTCCATTAGAGAGGAAAATTTGTTCTGAGTTATCAATATCATTATTTGATCCTGAGATTACTATTTGAAGTGGTGAATTATCATTTGCTATTTCAACATTAACATTATTGTTTTTTATTATTCTCATTATATTTTCACAATTAAAGCCAATTAAAGCTGCCATAGCAGTAGTATTAGGCACAATAGCAGAATTCATTAATTCTCCTCTTGTTTTTAATAAAGATGATGCTTGCGCAACTGTGAGAGATTTACTCGCAGCTAAAGCAGAGTACTCTCCCAATGAGTGACCCAGCATGTTATTAATATTTAAATTTTCAAAACCAAAATTTTTTTCTAAAGTTCTATAAATAGAGATAGATGCAGAAAAAATAGATACTTGGGTGAAATTTGTGATGTTTAAAAGGTTGTCATCATTACCAAAAATAATTTTTTTAATGTCCATATTGGTTGCATCTTCAATCTCAGTAATAGTATCTTTAGCAATTGTGAAATTGTCAAAAAAATCCTTTGCCATCCCTAAAAACTGGCTTCCTTGACCTGGAAATATAATGCTTGTCATTAGATGTTGATTTATTTTAAAATATGAATATATGCAACCACAACTTCTCTTATTATTTATATAATATTAAGATTTAACCGTGGAGTAAAATGAATAAATTTGAAGCTATCATATTAATTAGCCCTGAAGTATCTAAATCAATTTTAAATGATAATCTTAAGAATTTTGAAGAGAGTATTTCAAATAATTCAGGTAAAATTAAAGATACCGAGGATTGGGGCTTAAGAGATCTAAGTTATACAATTAATAACTTTAAAAAAGCCTTCTATAAATATTATCAAATTGAAATAGATGGCAGTAATATTATAAATATTACAAGAATTTTAAATCAAAATGACAATATCATTCGCCATTTATTTATTAGAGTAAATGAACATCAAGAATTACCTACAAATTTAAATTATGAAAAAAACTAGAAACAATAAATCAAGAAATAGAGACGATTCAAAAAACAGTCCTTTTGAAGACAGAAAAAGATTCTGTCCATTTAGTCACAAAAATTCACCAGTAATAGATTATAAAGATATAAAATTACTATCAAAATACATAAGTGAAAAAGGTAAGATTATACCAAGTAGAATTACAAATGTTTCAAGAGGAAAGCAAAAAGA
>CAYQFB010000040.1:0-6556 GCA_964416705.1 uncultured Alphaproteobacteria bacterium | reverse complement strand
TAGAAGAAGATTAGCTTTTGATGAATTATTTGCACATCAGTTAGCAATTTGTATTATTAGAACTATAGATAATAAAAAAAAATCAATTTCTTTTAAAAATAAAAATAATTTAAAGAATAATTTAATCAAAAATTTAGAATTCAAACTAACTAATTCACAGTTAACAGTTCTTAATGAGATACAAAGTGATCTTTTTTCAAATAAACAAATGATTAGATTGCTTCAGGGTGACGTTGGTTCAGGGAAAACAATAGTGGCCTTAATTTCAATGTTAACTGTTATTGAATCTGGTTATCAGGCAACTTTAATGGCGCCTACAAGTATTTTAGCTTACCAACACTATGAAAATATAACAAAACTTATTAATGACCTTCCTATTAAAATAGATATTCTTACTGGTAAAGATAAAGGTAAAAAAAGATTAGAAAAATTAAATAAAATCAAAAATGGAAATACACAAATAATAATTGGAACTCATGCCCTGATTCAAGAAGGAGTAAACTTCAATAAATTAGGCTTATCAATAATAGATGAGCAACATAGATTTGGTGTCTATCAAAGAATGGCTTTTAACTATAAAGGTTTTAGACCATCTATTTTAGTTATGAGTGCCACACCAATACCAAGAACTTTAACTTTAGCAGCTTATGGGGATATGGACGAAAGTAGATTAATTGAAAAACCTTTTGGTCGAAAACCTATAAACACTTCATCACTCACTTTTAAAAAAGAAAAGAATTTAATAGAGAGGATTAAAAATAAAATAGATAATTCAAATGAAAAAATTTTTTGGGTCTGTCCTCTTATAGAGGAATCGCAAGAGCTTGATTTAAAGGCAGCTACCGATCGTTACAATGGGCTTAATAAAATATTTAAAAACAAAGTTATGCTTATTCATGGACAATTAAGTGAAAAAGATAAAGAATTAACAATGGAGAAGTTTAAAAATGAAAATTATCGAATTTTAGTTGCAACTACAGTAATAGAGGTTGGTATTGATATAAAATTAGCAACTACAATTATTATTGAGCATGCTGAAAGATTTGGATTAGCTCAACTACATCAACTAAGGGGTCGTGTAGGGAGAAATGATGAAGAGTCTTATTGTATTCTTTTACATAAAGAAAGTATTAATGATACAGCAAAAAAAAGATTAGATATTATGACGGAAACAAATGATGGTTTTCTTATAGCTGAAGAAGATTTAAAGATTAGAGGTCCAGGAGAAATTTTAGGTAAAAGACAATCGGGTTTACCATCCTTTAATGTAGCAGATTTAAGTTATGATGGAGATTTATTAGAAGAAGCTAAATTATATGCAGAAAATATAATTAGCAATGATCCTAAATTAGAAAAAAATATAAATCTTAGAGATTTATTATATATTCATGAACGTGATACAGCAATAAGAACATTAAATGCAGGATAATGAAACTATTGATTACAAAAATGGCATAAAGTTTGAATGTCAAGGATCTGGACAGTGTTGTGTTTCAAGAAACTCTTATGGATTTGTTTATTTAAGTTATATTGATATAAAAAGATTTTCAAAATATTTTAAAATAACACAAAAAAAATTTAAAGATAAATATTGTCAAATTACTGATGGCTTTATTCACTTATCTGAAAAATCTAAACTTAAAGGAAATTGTATATTTTTAAAAAATAAAAAATGCTCTGTCTATATAAGCAGACCATCTCAGTGCAGAACATGGCCATTCTGGAACGATAATATGAATGCTAAGGTGTGGAATCAAGACATATCAATTAATTGTCCAGGTGTTAACAAAGGTAAAGTTATTAAAAGAAAAGAAATTGATAAATTTTTAAAAGAAGATTTAATAAATGAAAAATCTATTCTAAAAAATAGAATTAACCTTCGGAAATAAACTCCATATTTTTAAATGAACCAATATAAACTCCTGATTTTTTTTTAAGAATTACTTTTATTGTTGTTCCTTCTAAAACAACTTCTAAAAAATTGTCATTTTTACTCAAAATATCACATTTTTTCGATATTCCAGTAGCGATATTTTTAATGATTGTTTTTTTCATTAAGAAATGGTGAGCCCTGCAGGATTCGAACCTGCGACCCATTCCTTAAAAGGGAATTGCTCTACCGACTGAGCTAAGGGCCCAACACTGAATTGTCTATATAGTTCAAATTTCATGAACGCAAGACCTATGATGAAGAGTTTTTAGTATTTAAAACTCTTATAGTATTTTTAGAAACAAATTTTGATACATCTCCATCAAGTTGATGAACTTCTTTTACTAAATTAGATGAGATGAAAGAATTATTATCTGAAGACATTAAAAAAACAGTTTCTATATCTGGAGAAAGTTGATAATTCATTCCCGTCATTTGAAATTCATATTCAAAATCTGATACTGCTCTTAATCCTCTTATTATAAAATCTGCATTTTGAGATTTAGCAAATTCTGTTAAAAGACCTCTAACTGAGTGAATTTTAATATTTTTATTTTCTAAATTTGCAATTTTTAAATCATTAAGAATAATGTCTTTTCTCTCATTAATAGTTAACAACGGAGTTTTGTTTAAGTTATCTGCAACACCTATAATTAATATATCAACTATCTTAAGAGACCGTTTAATAATATTTAAATGACCATTGGTCATGGGGTCAAAAGTACCTGGGTAAACTCCAATTTTAGACATATTAACTATCTATTTCTTGTATCCTTGATACGGAAACTATTGAATCAGTATCTGGTATTTTAAATACACTAACTCCTTTAGTTGATCTACCTGCAATTCTAATTTGACTAACATTAACACGGATAATTTGACCTTTATCTGTTACTAGGATTATTTGATCATCTTCATTGACTACAAAGCAGTCTAAAACCTCACCATTTTTGTCAGAAGTTAAGATGCCAGTAATACCTTTTCCTCCCCTATTAGATATTCTATATTCATATGCGGAAGATCTTTTTCCATAACCATTTGTTGTTAAGGCTAAAAGAAATTCTTCATTACTATTTAATTCACTAAATTCAGGTTTTAAATTAACAGCACTTTTTCTATTTTCAGAGGCAGATTTTAAATAATCTTGTCTAATATTAATATCAATTTTAGAATGCTTTAATATTGATTGAGAAATGACATAGTTACTTTTTTCTAAATTAATTCCTTTAACTCCTGAAGAATTTAAACCAGAAAAAAGTCTTAGTTTTTCTATAGGGAATCTCAAACATTTTCCATTTTTTGTTGATAAAAGAATATCATCTGCAGAGTTTGCTAATTTTATACCAATAAGTTTATCAGTTGTGCGAAGTTTTATAGCAAGTTTTCCACTCTCTCTTAATTCTCTTTTACCACTTTTAGCTACATCGATTAATTTATTTTTTCTCACCATACCATTCTTTGTTGCAAAAAGTATTAAATTTTCAGACCAAGAGTTTTCATCTAAAGGAAGAGGAAGGAATGTTGCTATTTTTTCTTCTTTTGTAAAAGGGAGCAAATTTATAATAGGTTTACCTCTTGCTTTTAAAGATGCTTCCGGAATATCATGTGACTTAAGAGAATATACTTTACCTAAAGTAGAGAATACAAGTAATTTTGTATGAGTATCTGCTAGATGAATTTCTTTTACAAAATCTTCTTCTCTAGTAGACATTCCTGTTTTTCCTTTACCACCTCTATTTTGAGCTCTATAATTTTCAAGAAGTGATCTTTTAATATATCCATTATTTGATATTGTAATAACTATATCTTCTTTTTGAATATATTTTAAATCATCAACTTCTTCATATTCTCTATCTATTATTTCACTTTTACGAGGAGTTGAAAATTCTTTTTTAATTTCATTTAGTTCTTTTTTAATTTCAGCTAAAAGTATAGATCTGGATTGAAGAATATCTAGGTATTTTTTAATTTCTAAAATAAGTTGTTCTAAATCTTTTTGAATATCATCTCTCTCTAATGAGGTTAATCGATGTAATCTTAGTTCAAGGATAGCTTTTGCTTGAGTATCAGTAAATAGAAATATGTTTTTATCAATTTGACTGTTTTCATCGTCAACTAATCGAATAAAATTTAAATTTTGATCACTAAGTTTCCATTTTTTTTTGATAAGTTTTTCTTTTGCTTCTTTTGAGTCTTTTGAAGATTTAATTAAATTTATAATTTCATCTATATTTTCATTAGCTACAACTAATCCTATTAAGATGTGTGCTTTATCCCTTGCTTTATTTAAATCAAATATTGTTCTTTTGGTAATTACTTCTTCTCTAAAATCAATAAAGGAACTCAACATATCCTTTAAATTCATTTGTTCAGGCTTGCCTTTGTTCAATGCAAGCATATTTGAATTAAAAGTAGTTTGAAGAAGCGTGTGTTTAAATAATTGATTTAAAATAATCTTGGAATCTACGTCTTTTTTTAATTCTATTACTACTCGAACACCATTACGATCAGATTCATCTCTTAAATCAGATATACCTTCTATAATATTGTTTTTTACTGTTTCAGCAATTTTTTCAATGAGTTTTGATTTATTAACTTGATACGGTATTTCATGAATAACAATAGCTTCTCTATCTTTTTTAAAATTTTCAATAGATGTCTTTGATCTTAAAACAACCCCGCCTTTGCCAGTTTGAAATGTATCAAAGATTCCTTTTTTTCCTATTATTTGACCACCTGTTGGGAAGTCTGGACCTTTAATAAACTGGAATAAATCATCCAATTCTGATTCAGGTTTTTCAATTAAGTGAAGAGTTGCATCTACTACTTCACCTAGATTATGCGGTGCAATATTTGTTGCCATTCCTACAGCTATTCCTGAAGCTCCATTTACAAGCAAATTAGGAAATTGTGCTGGTAAAACTGATGGTTCTTTTGTGCTATCATCATAGTTAGGTTGAAAAGAAATTGTTTCTTTTTCTAAATCTGTAACAATTTTCTCAGCAACTTTAGCAAGTCTTGCCTCGGTATATCGCATTGCTGCCGGAGGATCACCATCCAATGATCCAAAATTACCTTGACCATCAATTAGCTCTAATCTCATTGAAAAATCCTGAGCCATTCTTACCATTGATTGATAAATTGCCCCATCTCCATGAGGGTGATATTTACCCATAACGTCACCAACAATTCTTGCAGATTTTCTAAATGGTTTATTAAAATTGTATCCTGATTCATTCATTGAATATAATATCCTTCTATGAACTGGTTTTAATCCATCCCTACAATCAGGAAGAGCTCTACTAACTATTACAGACATAGCATAGTCAAGGTAGGATTTTTTCATCTCCTCAACTAATGAGATACTGGAAATATTACTTGGTGAACTACCTTCTGAATTTATACTGTTATCTGACACTAATTTTTATGAGTTTTCTGCGAAAAATTAATATATTTTATATCAAATTAGAAATGTGAATACAATCTTATAAAATACAAATTTTAATATAAAAAATTATTATTTATCAAACAATTATATCAGTAATTTAAAGTAAAAAATTAAAAGGGGATATCTTCTTCCAAATTAGAAGAATCGGTTGATGTATCACCAAAAGAGTCATCTGAAATAGCTGTATTATCCATTGACGATGATTGATTTTCTATTCCTTCTGATTGATTTCGAGAACCAAGAAGTGTCAAATTGCTATTATAACCCTGTAGAACAACCTCTGTGGTATATCTATCTTTCCCTTCTTGATCTTGCCATTTACGAGTTTGTAATTCACCTTCTATGTATATTTGTGAGCCTTTTTTTACATACTGCTCAACTATCCCAACAAGACCTTCATTAAAAACTACAATATTATGCCATGAAGTCTTTTCTTTTTTTTCCTGGGTATCTCTATCAGTCCAACGCTTAGAAGTTGCAATGCCAAAATTAGCAACTTTTTTTCCATTTTGCATTGATCTTATATCAGGATCTTTACCTAATCTTCCCAATAAAATTACTTTATTAACACTGCCAACCATAATTTGATATATCTTTATAACAATTTGCTTAAATAAACTATCAGTAAATCAATTAATCAATACAAAATTGTTATTAAATAAATTTAGTTAAAAGTTAACCAATCAATATATAAATTACATTAAATTAATAAAAATATTAAAAAAATTAGACAAATTTTCTCATCTGTATTAAAAACATCAGTAAGACAATCTAATAGATTAGAAACTGGAGCAGCTGGAGCAGCAATGATAGGTGCGATGGGTATAGGAGTTTATAAAGATTGGAATTCTTGTATTGACGAGTGGGTTAATCCATTATTAGGAAAAATAAATAAACATAATGAAGAATTATCAATTATTTATGATCATGTTTATAAGATTTATTTAGAAAGTCGAAATAAAGTAATGCCTGTATGGGAAAAGATTGACTTAAAAGCATTAAATAATAGTATTCACTAATTTTATTTTACATGAATTTAGATAAAATAATAATTAAAGGTGCAAGAGAGCATAATTTAAAAAACATTAATCTTGAAATCCCAAAAAATAAACTTGTTGTAATTACTGGAGTAAGTGGTTCAGGAAAATCAACATTAGCGTTTGATACGATTTATTCTG
>CAYQFB010000039.1:0-6689 GCA_964416705.1 uncultured Alphaproteobacteria bacterium | reverse complement strand
AAAAAATGTCAGAGGTTAATTGGGATCCTGTAGATAAAACAGTTTTGGCAAACGAACAAGTTATTGATGGAAGGGGTTGGCGTTCAGGGGCGCTGGTTAAGAAAAAAAACCTGTCACAATGGTTTTTAAAAACAAGCAATTACTCAGAAGAGCTGTTGACCGATTTGAACTCTCTAGATATGTGGCCAAATAAAGTTAAAGTGATGCAATCTAACTGGATTGGTAAATCAGAAGGGGCAGAAATAGTCTTTTCTTTAGTTAAAAATGATTTTTTAGATGACAAACATCTTAGGGTTTATACTACAAGACCAGATACAATTTTTGGCGCGACATTTATTGCTATTTCGGCTGATCATGATCTTGCAAAAAAAATATTAAAAAAAGATAACAATGCTAAAAAATTTAACAAGGAGATTAAATCCATAGACTCTGAAAAAACAAAGGTGGGATACAACACAAAAATTTTTATTAAACACCCTTTTTTAAATAAAAAAATTCCACTATTTATCGCAAATTTTGTTCTAATGGATTATGGTTTAGGGGCTATATTTGGTTGTCCCGCTCATGATCAAAGAGATTTAGATTTTGCATTAAAGTATAATTTAGATGTTATTCAAGTTGTAGAGTCCACAACATCGAAACAAGACTCTAATAGCGTCAAAAATATTGCAATGTTAGATAATGGTTTGATGATAAATTCTGGATTTCTAGACGGAATGGATAATGAAAAAGCAAAAAAAGAGGTTGTAAAAAGATTAGAAAAAGAGGGCATTGGTAATAAAAAAATAAATTATAAGTTGAGAGATTGGGGTATTTCAAGACAGCGTTATTGGGGGTGTCCAATTCCAATACTATATAGAGAAGACGGCTCGGTTGTTCCTGTTCAGGAGAAAGATCTGCCCGTTTTGTTACCTGTGCTAGGGAAAAATAATCCAAGCCCAACAAAAGATGAAATTTATAAATGGAAAAACACTACCTGTCCTATAACGGGTATGAAAGCTGTAAGAGAAACAGATACTTTTGACACTTTTTTTGAGTCGTCTTGGTATTTTTTACGTTATTGTAACCCTCGCTCAGACAACAAGCCTTTTTTAAAAGAAGATGTTAATTATTGGCTTCCTGTTGATCAATATATAGGAGGTATTGAACATGCAATTCTTCATCTTTTGTACTCTAGGTTTTTTACAAAAGCTCTAAGAGACTTAAATTTTATAGATATCAGCGAGCCCTTTAAGGGTCTTTTTACACAAGGAATGGTTACCCACAAAACATTTAAAAACAAGGGGGGGAGCTGGGTTGAGCCTAATAAGATTGTCGAAAGTAAAGGAAATTATTTTGATAGTAATAATGAAAAGGTTGAGATTGGTAAAATTGAAAAAATGAGTAAGTCTAAAAAAAATGTAGTTAACCCCTCATCTATAATTGATGATTATGGGGCAGACACAGCAAGATGGTTTATGTTGTCAGATTCACCACCAGAAAGAGACTTGGAGTGGACAGATGTTGGTGTGGCCTCTTCACATAAATTTATTAATAAAATTTGGGACACATGCATAAGAACAAAAAGTTATAAAAGTGCTGAAGACTTATTAAAAGCAAATAAATTTAATTCCCTTATAAATAGTATTTCGGAAAATATTGAAAAATTTCATTTTAATAAGTCTGTTGCAAATATTTATGAATATGTAAACGAGATTAATAAATCTATGGATAAAAAAACAGTTTCAAGTGATAGTTTAAAAATTGTGGTTAAAAATTTGTGTATTATTATACAGCCATTCACACCTCACTTAAGTGAAGAAATTTGGGAACTGCTAGGTTATAAAGATTTTTGTGCTAACGCAAAATGGCCAGAGATTGAAAAAAATGATATTGTCGACAAAATTGATCTTCCCGTACAGGTTAATGGAAGGCTGAAAGGGCTTATTTCTTCAAAAAATAGTGATAAAGAAGATGTTGTTTTAAAAAAAGCAAAAAACTTACCTGGTCTAGATAGGGTATTAAAAGACAAGATAATTATAAAAACTATATACATACCTGGAAAAATATTAAATATAGTTATTAAATGAGGTTATTGTTTTTTAAAATTATAGTTTTTTTTTCACTTATTTCTTGTTCAAATATTAATTTTTTACTAGACACAAAGGATGGTTCAGATTTCTTAAAAAACAAGACCCTTGTTTATGTTAGTGGTTGGGATAATCCGGTTTTAAAAAATGTGTTATTTTTAAAAATTGGTGAAGCGACAGAAAAAAAATATTTAATAACCGCTCTGGTTAATGAACAACAAATAAAAAGGTCTGTTGATGAAAACCAAGTGGCACTAAAAATTGATTATAAAATTATAATTGATTATAATTTAAGTGACACAACAAACAAGTGCCCAGAAATTAAAAACAGGCAAATATCAAATTTTTCCTTCACTCCGAAATCTTCTGGTTATAATTTTGCAAGCGACGTTCTTTTAGGCAGTTTATACGAAGAGGCTATTTTAAATAATGTGAATAATTTTGTGTTTTTTGCTAATAATAAAATTAAGTCTTACAAGTGTGTGGATGAAAATTAATCCAGAAAACTTTATTGTAGATGAGACATTGTGCTTAAATTATAAGAGCTTCTTTATCAGCGGAAATGATGAGGGTTATATTTTTGCATTAATGGATTTATTGGTAAAAGGTTTTTCAAATAATGGGTTTATAAAAAAAACCTTAACTAGCGAAAATAATGTTGCTCCTGATTTATTTAAATTAGAAAGTAAATATGTTTATGTTTGTGAAAAATATATAGGCAATAATTCAGTAGAAGAAATAGAAAAAAATAAAGATATATTAATTTTTTATGAGAAGACTTCCGCGAAAAACAAATCAATAAAACAATTTTTTTCTAAATCAAAAGAAAGGGTCTTGTTGGAATGTTATGAGTTGGACCAAGGTAGAAAAAAAAATATATTAGACGGGTTTATTAAGAGGTATAGTCTTTTTTTTGAAAAAAACATCTATTGGTTTTTGTTAGGTTTGCTTGACAATAGGTTTGCTATTTTGGAGAAAGAGTTAGAAAAAATACTTTTATTGGAAAATAAAAATGACACTGTTGAGCTTTCAAATGCTTTGAATATGAATCAGTTCACTGATGCAAATAAGTTTTTTTTTAAAATTCATTTAAGTAGAGGGGATGTTACTTCTTTTTTAAATTCTTCTATAAACTCTTTGTCTGATTTCTATGGCTATTTTTCATATTTTAAAATTTATTCTCTACTTTTATTTGATTCGAAAAGCAAAGCAGATCTCGAAAATAAAATTCCCAAATATCTTTTTAGGGAAAAACAGGGCCTTTTATGTTTGTTTGACTCCCTTAATGAAAATAAAAAAAAACTTTTATCCTTATTGGTTTTTAAAACTGAAAAACTTGTTAGAAAAAACCCAGCTCTTTTTAAACCTTTGTTTTTCAGGTTTGTTTTAAATTATAAGAAAATTATTTCTTAAGCCTTTTCATTATTTCATCTAGTTGGTTTAGGTCTGAGTAAAACAAAGTTAATGATCCTGAAGTGCCGCTCTCATTAAAGTGTATAGAGGTTTTAAGACCAATTTTATCAGATAGTTCTTTTTCAAGATCTAAAATATTTGGATCTTTTTGTGTTTGTTTTGTTCTAACTTTTTTATACTTTGATGTAGATTTCTCCACATCTCTAACGCTTAGTTTTTTTTCAAAAATCTCTTTAGCTTTAGCTACTGCATCCGGAACTCCTATCAATGCCCTTGCATGTCCCATTGATATTTTTCCTGAAATAATCATTTGATGAATCTCTTCATCTAATTCAAGTATTCTTATAAGATTAGAAATATGGCTTGAGCTTTTACCCACCCTCTTTGATAGGTCGTCGGTTTTTAATCTGTTCATTTCAATTAGTTTTTTGTATGCTTTAGCCTCCTCTACAACATTAAGATTTTCCCTTTGAATATTTTCGATCAAAGCTAGCTCAAAAACTTTATCTTCTGAGGCATTCATTACCACACAATCTACTGAGTGCACACCAGCTAACTGACAGGCTCTCCAGCGTCTTTCCCCCGCTATTATTTCATAATTATCATCGCCAGCATCTCTAACTATTATTGGTTGTATTAGGCCTTGGTTTTTAATTGAATTCGAGAGTTCTTGAATTTCTTTTTCCTCAAAATTTTTTCTAGGCTGTTGTTTGTTTGGAAAAATTTTTGATATGTCTATTTTGTTAACATTGTTTTTGTTAATATTGGTTGGATTTAATAGCGCGCCCAAACCCATTCCTAACTTCTTGTTTTCTTTGTTCATTTGTTAGCCTTGTTTATTAATTATTTCTCGAGCAAGACCTATATATGCCATAGATCCTGAACAATTAACATCATATATTATAGCTGGCTTTCCATGGCTTGGGGCTTCAGATATTTTTACGTTTCTTGGAATTGTTGTTTTATAAACTATTTCGCCAAAATGTTCTCTTACATCTTTTTCAACTAAAGAACTAAGGGTGTTTCTTTTATCAACCATAGTTAAAAGTATTCCTTCAATATTAAGTTTGGGATTAAAGTTTTCTTTTATTAATTGAATGGTGTTAACCAAAGATGACATTCCTTCCAGGGCAAAAAATTCTGACTGCAGGGGAACAATAACTGAGTTCGATGCAACAAGAGAGTTTATTGTTAAAAACCCTAATGCTGGAGGGCAGTCAATTAATATAAAGTCAAAACTTTTGGTCTTTAAAAAAATATCAGCCAAAACAAACTCTCTTTTTCCAACATTGGTGAGTTCTACCTCTGCGGCCGCTAAGTTCATATTAGCAGAAATAATACTTAGATTGGGAACAATTGTTTTTTTAATTGCGGCTGCATCAAACTCTCTTTTTGTAATAAGATCATAAAGGCTTGGAAGTCTGTCCTTGTAAGCAATTCCAATACCTGTGCTCGCGTTTCCTTGTGGATCAGCATCAACTAATAAGACTTTTTTATTAATAGCAGATAGTGATGTTGCAAGATTTATTGTTGTTGTTGTTTTTCCAACACCGCCCTTTTGGTTTGCTATGGAGATTATTTTAGTCATCTTTTCTTTTAATTTTTATATTTTTTATTTTTAAAACACATCCCTCTTCTGAGCTTATGCTTTTAAAGACTTCAAAGTTAAAGTAGAATTTTTTTTTTGCCATCTCAATTTCGTTATAAACATTTCTTCCTTTTAAAAAAAGAGATGTTGTGTTTTTATTTGAGTGCAAAAGTGAATAAGAAAGCAGTTTGCTAAGTGGGGCAAGGGCCCTTGAAACTATTAAATCTGCTTTACCTATGTTTAGTTTTTCAATTCTTTTTTTTTGTGTTTTTGCAGATAATGATAATAATTTTATAACGCTTCTTACAAAATCAATTTTTTTTCCAACTGAATCAACCATAAAAATATTATTGTATCCAAGAATAGACAGGGGAATTCCTGGAAGCCCTCCTCCGGTGCCTAAGTCAAAAACTTTAGATTTTTTTTTGGAAATATAGAAAGAAAACTGGAGCGAGTCAGCAATATGTCTCTCCCAAACATTTTCCAAGGTTGATTTTCCAACAATGTTTGTGTGTTTGTTAAACTTAAACATTTCCAAAATAAACTTTTCTATTTTGTTTGTTTGTATATTTGTTAATCCAAACCTGCTTATTATATCCTCTTTGTTCACCTTAGGCGGCTTTGTTGTTTTTGTTTTTTTTAATATATCGCATAATTGCAATAATTGCAGCTGGTGTCACCCCAGATATCCTTGATGCCGCGCCTAGAGTTGGTGGTTTTATTTTAGTAAGTTTTTCTATTATTTCGTTAGAAAGGCTTCCGACTTTTTTGTATTTAATAATTTTAGGAATTTTCAAACCTTCTTCTCTTCTAAAATCGTCAATATCTGTTCTTTGTCTTGAGAGGTAATTAAAATAAATTGATTCGATTTGTATCTGTTCCTTGGTGCTATAATTTATTTTTTTTAACTCTGGGCATATTTTTTCTAATTTTTCAAAGTTAATGTTTTTATATGAGAGAAGCTCAAAAACCGATCTTTTCTTGCCGTCTAACTTTATTTTTATATTATGTTTTTGGAGTTCATTTGGTGAAAATTTAATATTTTTAACTAATTTAAAGCCGTTTTTGATATCAGATAGTTTTTTTTCAAAAAACTTTTGTCTACTTTTTCCAACACACCCTATATCAATGCCCAAAGGCGTTAACCTTTGATCAGCATTATCCGCTCTCAACAAAAGTCTGTACTCAGAGCGTGATGTAAACATCCTATAAGGTTCTTTTGTGCCCTTAGTTACTAAATCGTCTATTAAAACACCAATGTACCCCTGAGACCTATCAATATAGAATTCTTTTTTTGATGTTGTTTTTAGCGCTGCATTTATTCCAGCAACAATCCCTTGTGCGGCAGCCTCTTCATATCCAGTTGTGCCATTTATTTGACCGGCAAAATAGAGGTTATTAATTTTTTTTGTTTCTAGCGTATGCGCCAGCTCTCTTGGATCAACGTAGTCATATTCAATTGCATAGGCTGGTTGAGTTATTATAGCGTTTTCAAGACCCTTAATAGATTTAACAAATTCCTCTTGTACGCTCTCTGGTAAGGAGGAAGATATCCCATTAGGATAAACCAAACTGCTATCTAGTCCTTCTGGTTCTAAAAAAATCTGATGGTTGCTTTT
>CAYQFB010000038.1:6484-6716 GCA_964416705.1 uncultured Alphaproteobacteria bacterium | reverse complement strand
ATTAAATATTATAAAAAAAAATTATTAGTTTGAACTTATTTGATGTTCATCAGTAAGCCATTTCATTAAATCTAATTCAGCACATTTTTTTGAGCAAAATGGACTAAATGGCTCTTTGGAAAATTTTTTGCAAGTCGGACACTTATTATTTTTTTTCTTTAAATTAATTATGTTGTTTTTTTTAACTACTTCCATCTAAATGTAATTCTTCCTTTAGTTAAATCATAAGGGG
>CAYQFB010000038.1:6221-6474 GCA_964416705.1 uncultured Alphaproteobacteria bacterium | reverse complement strand
ATCTCCAGCTAATACCCTAATTCTATTTTTCCTCATTTTTCCAGATGAGTGTGCTAAAATTTCATGGTTATTTTCTAGCTTAACTTTAAACATAGCATTAGGCAAAAGTTCCAATACTACGCCTTGAAATTCTATAGATCCTTCTTTTGGCATTTATTTCCTTTTTTTGGACTTATAATTAATTTTGTTTTGTTTGTCTAATTGTAACTGACAATTTATGGGCGTCTAAATTTTCTACATCAGATATATTCTC
>CAYQFB010000038.1:3655-6211 GCA_964416705.1 uncultured Alphaproteobacteria bacterium | reverse complement strand
TTTTGATAGATTATCAAAACTTGACTTATTAATTTCAACTATAGAGCTTTTTTTCATAAAATCGATAACACCTAAGCCTGATGAAAATTTAGCTGCTCCTGATGTAGGTAAAATATGATTTGTACCAGCCACATAATCTCCAAATGCTTCAGTTGAATAACTTCCTAAGAATATTCCTCCGGCATTATTTACATTTTTGAGAATATTTTGTTTTTCGCTTGATTGAAGATGTAAATGTTCTGGGGCTATTTTATTTATGATTTTATGAGATAACAATAAATCATCCATAACAACAATCAGTCCATTTTTTTTCAAGCTTAAATTAATTATTTGTTTTTTATTAACTATATTAAGAAGATTTTGAATTTTTTCCAAAACTTTGTCTGCAAAAATTTTGCTATTTGTAATTAAAATTGACTGCGCATTTTCATCATGTTCAGCTTGAGCCATAAGATCACTGGCAACCCACTCAGGATTATTTTTTTCATCAGCTACAACAATAATTTCTGAAGGACCTGCAACTAAGTCAATACCTACTTTTCCAAAAACTTGTTTTTTTGCAGCTGCAACATAAGCATTTCCTGGTCCAAAAATTTTATTTACTGGTTTAATTGTTTTAGTTCCATATGTTAATGCTGCAATTGCCTGAGCTCCACCAACTTGAAAGACTTCAGAAATATTTAATTCATCTAATAAAAAAGCTAAATATGGATTTAAATCTTTAGAAGGTGGTGTAACACAAACAATTCTTTTAACTCCAGCGATTTGTGCTGGTACGACACTCATAATTAGAGATGAGGGATATACAGCATTACCCCCAGGAACATAAAGACCAACGGAGTCTATTGGTTTCCAGATAGATTTCATTATTACATTCATGTTTTCAACCTCATAATCTTGAGGAAATTGTTTTTCATGAAATTTAGTTACATTTTTTATAGCTAACCTAAAGCTTTCTACAGTATCTTTATTTAATTTATCAAAAGAATAAAATTTTTTTAAATTTTTTAATTTTATATCATCTATTTTTAGCATAATATTATCAAAATCTTTTGCATATTGAATAATTTTCTCATCACCATATTTTTTTATATCTGCAATTATAGACTTTACATTAGCATCTATTTTGGAATTAGTTTCTACTTCTCTCAAAGAAAGATGGTTATCTAATTCGTTCCAGAAATAGTTAGAACTATAGTTTAAAACTTTCATTTTACTAATAATTTAATTTCATCAATAATTGATTGTATTTTTTTATTATTAGTTTTGAAAGCAGATCTATTAATAATTAATTTTGATTGAACCTTCATAATCTCATCAATTTCTTTAAGGCCATTTGCTTTTAAGGTTGCCCCTGTAGAAACTAAATCCACTATTCTTCTACACATATTTAAAGATGGAGCCAGTTCCATTGAACCGTTTAATTTTATTGACTCAACTTGGATACCCTTACTCGCAAAATATTCTTTACTGATATTAGGGTACTTTGTGGCAACTCTTATATTGCTCCAAGTTTCAGGATCTTCTTTTTCCAATAACGTTTTAAGTGCGGCAACAGACAAACGACAGTGTCCCATATTTAACTCAAGAGGTGCATATATTTCTGAGTAATTAAATTCTTCTATTACATCCTCTCCAGCAATACCAATCTGAGCAGCTCCAAATGCAACAAATGTACAAGCATCAAAAGCTCTCACTTTAATAAAATTTATATCCTTGTTTTCTGATAAAAAAGTTAACTTTCTTGATTTATCATCAAACATTTCATTTTCCGGAGCAAAGCTTGTCTTTTTTAATATTGTTTTTAGCTCTTTAATTATCCTACCTCTAGGTATTGCTATAATTAATTTTGACATAATTTTTGAGCTTTTATATCTAGAGATTAAAAAAAACTATAAAAACTTAATTTTTTTCTCTTTTTATTGATGGGCCAAGATTCCCAAGGGTATTTTCAATTCTTTCATACCCTCTGTCAAGATGATAAACTCGATTAATTACACTTTCACCCTCAGCACATAAAGCAGCCAATACCAAACTTATGCTTGCTCTTAAATCACTTGCCATAACTTGCGCTCCTTTAAAATTTCTATTACCTGTTATATGAGCTATATCTTTTTTTACTATTATTTTAGCACCCAATCTATTAAGTTCTGGCACATGCATAAATCTATTTTCAAAAATGTTTTCTTTTATTTGAGAATTGCTATTTGCCAAACTCATTAAAGCCATAATCTGAGCCTGTAAATCAGTTGGAAAACCAGGATATGGAGCTGTATGAATTTTAATTCCATTCAAATTTTTTGAGGGTATGATTTGAATTGAATTTTTTTTAATTTTAAGTTTAGCTCCCATCTTACGTAATGTAAAAATTAAAGATTCTATATGGCTGCTTTCAATTTCTTTAACTAAAAAATTTTTATTTAACATCACTGCTGCAATTACAAATGTGCCAGCGACAATTCTATCACTCATAATTTTATGAGATGCTTTAGTCAGAGATTTTACACCATCTATTTTTATGACGCCCTTTTTTTCAATTTTGATTTTTGCACCCAT
>CAYQFB010000038.1:0-3555 GCA_964416705.1 uncultured Alphaproteobacteria bacterium | reverse complement strand
CAACCTCCTGGAAGCGAAATTCTTGCTTTTCCAAATCTAGCTAATAGAGGTCCTAAAATCAAAATTGAAGCCCTCATTTTTCTAACTATGTCATAATCAGCATCCCTGTTAATTATATTATTACATTTAATTTCTAAATTATCTTTAGCCGTTTTTATGATTGCTCCATAACTCCTAAGCAGTTTTGACATATTTTTGATATCATCAAGTTTAGGTAAATTTTTTAATTTTAAAGTATTTTCAGATAAAAGAGCACTTACCATAATGGGTAGTGCAGAGTTTTTTGAACCCTTAATTTGAATTGATCCTCTAAGATCAGCCTTGCCCTTTATTATCAATCTATCCATTATTTTTCTTTGAAGCTTTTTTTCTTTTTAAAATATTAGATTTTAGTTGTTTCTCCAACCTAGACATTCTTACTTCTTTAAGTTTTTTTTTATGATCTGCTCTATTAGTGTTGATTTTATCTTTCATTAAAAAAATTTATTTTTTTTAGCAATAAATAAATTTGCAATTTATAGCAATTAATCTTTTTTATTCTTATTCATTTTTTTTCTATTTTTTAATCCGGTAAAACTGATTTTTACAATTTTGAAAATTTTAAATGATAAATTTGATTTTTTGTTACTCAAAGAAGATCATATAGGTGTAAGCAACTACAAATGCTGGAAAAGCACTATAGATAGTAGCCAATATTGCTGCTTTTGGCGCCAAAGCGATAGCAGGAAATAATGCATCACCATCATTTGAAATGGCATTACCTAATTCTGCAGATAATGGAATGTAACCATTTAAATAGAAAGTTGCTACAACAATTTGTGGTCCACAACCAGGAAGAAATCCAAATAAAATTGCTATTAAAGGTACAAAGGGTAACCATAAATCAAAAAATAATTTCAGGTCAATATTTGTAAAATACATAAAAATTTCAAAAACTAAAAAACCACTAATTACCCATGTGGAAACAAAATTAGTTGTATCTACAACTCTTGACAAAAATCCTCTACTTTTATCTGTTGAGCATTGAAAATCACTTAAAGGATTTAGAGACCACATAAAAATTGATAAAATAGCTCCAGCTGATCCTAATGATATAACTATACTAATATTAGGTGGAAAATTTAAAATACTGTCAACATCAACCTGAAATGCCAAAAGTATTCCTATTATAAAACCTGGAAGAAATATAATTAGCCAAAAAAAATTAAACTTTGAAACAAAAGTTTTTTTTAATTTTTCAAATTCTAATTCAATATCAGGCTTAGTAATCATGAAACTACGACCATGAAAAAGGTCAACTATATAACCTGACATTGTTCCAACAATTATGCCTAAAATAAATATCAATAATCCGGTTGATGGTTCCAAAGCTAAAATTAAAAATGCAGCATCACCCATGGTTGCTGTCAATACCGCAACTAATGAGCCAAATGATATCCTGCCTTGAATGTATTGAGTTACTACAATGATTGCACCTCCACAACCTGGTATTGCGCCAAGCATAGATGCTATAGGAACATGTAGTGTTTTTGTTTTTTCTAAAAAAGATTGGATATCAAATTTAGTTAAAGAATCTAGCCCAATAAAAACAAATAATGTGAAACCAACAAAAACTGATACTTGAAGATACGCATCAACCATTGATTGACGAACAATATTACCAAATTCTCCAGTTTGGAAAGCCAGTGCTAGAATCAAAATACCGAAAAATGACTTTTTTAATAGTCGCCCCTCATTTGCAAACATGATCTTTTGCTTATCTTTAATCGCTGAAATTAATGCATTCATTTATTATGTATATAGCTAAAAAGTATAGCTATGGCTATATTATAATGCTATAGATATATTTTTAATTTTAAATACTTCAAAACATGTCATTTAAAAAAGTAAGAGATGCCCATAAAACAGAGAATACAGAGGATTACCTGGAAATAATAGCTGAGCTCTTAAATTCAAATGGGGAAGCAAGAATTGTTGATATAGCCAATACATTAGACGTTGCTCAAGCTACGGCAAATAAAACAATTCAAAGACTCCAAAATCAAGGTTATGTAAAAAAAGAACCTTACAGATCTATTTTTCTCACTTTAAAAGGACAGAAAGTCGCAAGTATATCTAAAAAAAAACACATCGTAGTATTAACTTTTTTAAAAAACCTTGGATTAGATATAAAAACAGCAGAAGCTGATGCTGAAGGGATAGAGCATCATGTTAGTCAAAAAACATTAAAAAAAATGGAGAAATTTAATAAAAAAACTAAATCTTCTTTAATACTATAATTCTAATTTTAACTTTATTGGAAAAATCAATATTTTCTGGCAAGTACCCTAATGGTCTAGACAGATATTCAATCTTCAAATATTTTTTAAATACTTGAATTAATTTATCAAAATTTTGCTTTTCCCATAAATCAATTCTGTGAGTAAAAATAAACATATCATTTTTTTTAAATAACTACATATTAATGAGAAAAGTACTTCAGGTTTTTTGCAATAAGTCATTGATCCTATCTTACTGATTAAGTCATATTTATTAGTAGTTTTAATTTTTTTCTCAAAACTCTTTTTAAATAATTTTCTATATATTTTTTTTTGTTTTGCAATTTTGAGACTTTGAGAAGAAATATCACAACCATCTATAATAATATTTTTGTATTTTCTTTTAATCTCTTCTGCAAACATTCCAGTTCCACACGCCAAATCTAAATTAAAATTTAATTTTTTATTTATTTTAGATAAAATTTTTACAGCTTTTTGAGGGGCTTTATACCTCCACTTTTTTAATGTTAGGTCATAATTTAATGCCCAGTCATCATAGTATTTTTCTGTCATTCTTTCGTTGCCAATGCCATTTAATAAAGATTTTTTTTAGTCATGTAAAATTGCTGGAATTTTTTTACGAACATTCCTGACCTCATCCAAATTAATTTCCATACTCAATATCGATGGTTTTGACCTAGCTTTATTAATTATTTTACCCCAGGGATTAACTAGCATTGAATGACCATAAGTTTTTCTATTATTATGATGAGTTCCGCACATATTTGTAGCTATTATAAAGAGACTATTCTCAATAGCTCTTGATCGTATCATAATCTCCCAATGTGCCTTACCTGATGGCACTGTAAATGCAGCAGGCATTAAAATAACTTCAGATCCTTTTTTTGCAAGTCTTCTAAATAAATTTGGAAATCTCAAATCATAGCAAATAGTAAGTCCTATCTTGATATTGTTTAAATTCAATATAGCAATATTTTTACCAGCTCTAAATGTATTTGACTCTCTATGAGTTTCTTTCTTACTAATATTGACATCAAACATGTGTATCTTGTCATATCTTTTGATAATTTTACCCTTAGAGTTTATTAAAATAGATCTGTTGACTAATTTTTTTTTATTTTTTTCCTTCAACAATAATGACCCTATATTAATGCTAACGTTATTTTCATTAGCATAGAATTTTGACATATTTAATATCGGGCAATTAAATTCATAAGTTGTTTTTTCTTTTAGATAATTTTTATCATTAGTTATTATATTTGAGCATTCAGGTGTG
>CAYQFB010000037.1:0-6780 GCA_964416705.1 uncultured Alphaproteobacteria bacterium | reverse complement strand
GTAGAAAATTTTTTACAGCAAGGTTCAAAAGTTGCTTTTTTAGATAAGGATGAAAAACTAGGTAATAAGCTAGTTAAAAAGTTTATAAATTCTAAAAATGTACCTGTTTTTAAATTATGTGACTTAACTAATATTGAAAAATTAAAACAGAGTATAAGTGAAGTAAAAAAAAAATTGGGACTTATTTCAGTTTTAATTAATAATGCTGCAAATGATGAAAGGCATTCACTTGAAAGTGTTACTGAAGAATTTTGGGATGACAGAATGAATGTTAATTTAAAGCATTATTTTTTTGCTATACAGTCAGTGTATAAAGATATGAAAAAATTAGGTGATGGAAAGATAGTAAATATTGGAAGCTTTTCATGGATGATGGGTCAAGGAAACATGCCAGGATATACAACAGCCAAATCAGCGATAATGGGATTGACCAGAACCATTGCAAGAGATCTAGGAGAATTTAATATAAGAGTAAATTGTGTTGTGCCAGGATGGATTATTACTGAGCGTCAAAAAAAACTTTGGTTAACTAATAAGATTAAAAAAGAGCAATTGGAAAGACAGTGTATTAAAAGAATGCTAGTTCCAAACGATATTGGAAAGATGGTATTATTTTTTTCTTCCGATCAAAGTTCAGGTTGTACATCGCAAAATTATGTAGTTGACGGAGGAATAGTTCATTAATTATGAAAAAAGAAAAAAATCCTTTTGGTGAATTAAATCTATTTAGAAATGATCAACTAAATAATAATAAAAAACTTAGAATAGGTTTTATTGGCGGTGGTCCTAATTCATTTATTGGTTATACTCATAGATTAGCGGCTAGATTTGATAATAGGTATCAAATTGTGGCAGGTGTTTTTTCAAAAGATAAAAATAAATCTATAGAATTTGGTAAGTCTCTAGGGTTAGATAAACACAGATGTTACCATAATTATAAAGAAATGGCGGCAATAGAATCAGCTAAAACTGATGGAGTTGAGGTAGTTGGTATAATGACTCCTTCAGGAGATCACTGTAAAATTGCAAAAGAATTCGCAAAGCATAAGATACACATAATTTGTGATAAACCTCTAACTGCTAATTTAAGTGAAGCTGAGGCACTTAAAAAAATAGTAAAAAATACTAAAATAAATTTTGCTATCACTCATAATTATTCAGCTTACCCAATGTTGCGTGAAGCAAAAAATTTAGTTGATAATAATAAAATTGGAAAAATAAAATTAATAAATGTTGAATACCCTCAAGGCTATACAGTGGCTGTAAAGAAAAAAGATGAAAAAAATATTCTTAAATGGAGATTAGATAAAAATATGTGTGGACCCTCAATGATTTTAGCTGAAATTGGCACACATGCATATCATTTATTGAGATATGTTACAGGTTTAGAAGTAAATGAAATTTCAGCTGAAGTAAACTCTCTTTCAGATGAAATATCGGTTGATGATAATGCTTTTATTACACTGAGAATGAATAATAAAGCTAGAGGTTCAATTTGGGTTTCATCTGCAGCAACAGGTGGGGAAAATGGTTTAAAAATTAGAGTTTATGGAACTAAAGGAGCTGTAGAATGGTTGCAGGACGATCCAAATATTTTAAAGTTTACTGAACTCAATAATCCAACTGCAATCATTACTAGAGCCAGCAATTCTGTATCAAGGTTGTCTATGGAATCATCTAGAGTGGCGGCTGGACACCCTGAAGGTTTTTTTGAAGCTTTCGCAAATATCTATACTGAGTTTGCTGAGTCAATTAGATCATCTAATAAAATTGCTAATAAATTTCCTACTATTGATGATGGAGTCAAAGGAATTAAGTTTATGTTCGCAGCTAAAGAGTCTTCAAATAAAAATTCAAAATGGATTAAGTTATAACTCTTTATTGGAGATTGCTTTGCTATATTTTATTTTATAACAATTACTTAATTGATTATTTTATAATAAATATTATTTAATGATTATGGAAAAAAAAATAACACTACCAAGACTTGGAGAAACAATGGAAATAGGAACTATTTCTAAATGGTTAATAAAAGAGGGCGATGAATTTAAAAGAGGTAATATAATTGCCGAAATTGATAGTGATAAGACAACTGTAGAGCTACCAGCATTAGAGGATGGCAAGCTCTTAAAATTACTTTATGGTGAAGGTGAAGAAATTGAAGTTGGTTCAGATATAGCTATTTTTGAAGCAGTTTAATTTATTTATTTCTATTTTAAATAGAATTATTTATTCTTATAATTTGTAATTAATATATATAAAAAATGATGTCTAACACTTTATTGCCTGAACTTTACATTACAATGAAAAGAATTAGATCTTTTGAAGAGAGAGTTGGAGAGTTATTTATAAAAGGAGAGTCTGCTGGAACTATGTTACATCTTTCTACTGGTGAAGAAATTGGACCAGCTTGTGTTGGAGCCGCTATGAAAGAAAAAGATACTTTTACAACACATCATCGAGGACACGGTATATTTATTGCCAGAGGAGGTGATCCAAAGAAAATGTTAGCTGAAATAGCTGGTAAAAAAGATGGTTATTGCAAAGGTAAGGGTGGATCTATGCACATAGCGGATATGAAATTAGGACACTTAGGAGCTAATGCTATTGTTGGAGGGGGAATTCCAACTATTGTAGGGGCTGGAATTAGTTATAAATATTTAAAAGAAGAGAGAGTTTCAGTTGCTTTTTTTGGGGATGGTGCCATGCAACAAGGTATTCTATATGAAAGTATGAATATGGCTTCGTTATGGAAACTGCCAGTTGTATTTTGCTGCATAAATAATCAATATGGTATGGGCACAAAAATTGATGATGCAGTCGGTTTTAAAGATTTTTCAAAAAGAGCTGAGTCATTTGGATTAAATACATTGCATATAAATGATTTAGATGTTGAAAATGCATACAACAAATCAAAAGAAATTATCGAGGATGCAAGAAAATTTCAACCAGGATTTATTGAGGTTGAATGCTACCGATTTTTTGGACATGCTCGAATGGATAAAAGTCCATATAGAAATGACTCTGAGGAAAAAGAAATGAGAAAATTTGACCCCATTAATCATTCCAGAATTGAGCTAATTAAAAATAATATTCTCAATGAAAAAGAAATTTTAGACATTGATAAAAATATTTTAAATGAAATGGATGATGCGATGGAGTTTGCTATTAAATCACCAGTTAATGATGAAAATGATATTTTTACAGATGTTTATAGTGAAAAAGATCCTTTACCACAAAGTATTAATGAGAAAATAAATAAAATTTTATCAAATTAAAATGTCTGATTTAAATCAAAATTTTTTTGAAAAAATTACTTACAGAGATGCTCTTCGTTTAGCAATGCATGATTCAATGATTGAAGATAAAAAAATAATTATAATGGGTGTTGATGTAGCCAATTATGGAGGAGCGTATGGAGCGACAAAAGATTTATTAAAAATATTTGGAAAAGAGAGGGTGATTGATGCTCCAATTTCTGAGCCAGCAATAGTGGGAGCAGCTGTTGGGGCTGCAATGACAGGTTTGAGACCTGTAGCAGAATTGATGTACATTGATTTTTTTGGGATGTCTATGGATCAAATTGTTAATCAACTTGCAAAAGTTCGCTATATGTTTGGAGGACAAATAAGTGCACCATTGGTTTTAAGAACACAAGGTGGCACAGGACGTTCTGCAGGTGCACAACATTCTCAAAGCCTTGAATCATGGATAATGCACACACCTGGCTTATTTTTATCCATACCTTCAAAACCAAATGATGCATACCATTTGCTTCGTCATGCGCTTAGAATTGATAATCCTACAGTATTTATTGAACATAAACTTTTGTACAATTCTACTGGTTATTTGGATAAAAAAGACTCTAATTTTTCTTTTGGTAAAGCAAATATGATTAGAGAAGGAAAGGATTTAAGTATCATATCATACTCTAGAATGATTAACTTTGCAGAAAAAGCTGCAGAAATATTAAATCAAAACAATATAAATACAGAAATTATAGATTTGCGTACTTTAAATCCCCTGGACTCAAAAACAATTATTAACTCTGTAAATAAAACAAAAAGAGCATTGGTGTTAAGTGAAAGTAATTATACATCTAGTGTACCAAGTGAAATAACATCAATTATTTTTGAACATTGTTATAGAATTTTAAAAAAACCAGTAATAAGATATACAGCTGAAGATACCCCTGTACCTGTTGCTCCCAATTTAGAAAAAAAATATATCCCAACTGTAGAAAAAATAGTTGAGTATTCAAAAAAACTTTGTAACTAATTTATAAAACAATTTTTGATTTATTTGTTGATTTTTAATTTTAATCTGTTTTTATTTAAGAATGTTTAACTTTTCATTAATGGGCGCAGGCAGAATAGGAAAAATGCATGCAGAAATTATCAACAATCATCCTGATTGTAATTTGCATTATATTTATGACATTAATTCTGATTTTGCTAATTTATTAGCTTCAAAATTTGGTGCTAATATTGCTATGTCTTCTGAAGAGGCTTTGTGCAGTAAGGATATAGATGCTGTACTCATTGCGTCAGCAACGTCAACACATACTGAATTTATAAGTAAAGGGGCAAATGCAGGTAAAGCAATATTTTGTGAAAAACCTATTGATTTGGATATAAAGAAAGTAGACTTATGTAAGGAGGCCATTAAAAATACCAATGTTCCAATACAAATTGGGTTTAATCGTCGGTTTGATAATAGTCATAACAAACTGCAACAGGCAAAAAAAAATGAGGAAATAGGAAAATTGGAAATGGTGGTAATCACAAGCAGGGACCCTGAACCCCCTGGATTAGATTATTTAAAAGCTGCTGGTGGTTTTTTTAGAGATACTACTATTCATGATTTTGATTTGGCTAGTTTTATTTTAGGAGATGACCCAATCATTCAAGTTGCAACTTTAGGAAGCCAGTTGATTAGCGATGATGTTAAAAAAGTTAATGATCAGGATACTGCAATGTTTATATTAAAATCCAAAAGTGGTGTTTTGATACATATAAATAATTCTAGAAGAGCGGTTTATGGATATGATCAAAGAGTTGAAATATTTGGAAGCAAAGGAATGATGATATCAAATAACCAAACACCGACATCAGTTCAAAAATTTTCAAAAAATAATACAGAATCTAAAGATCCTATTCATTATTTTTTTATCGAGAGATACGAACAGGCTTATAAGGATCAGTTTTATGATTTTATTGAAACCATTAAACAAAAAAGACAACCAAGTGTAAGCTTTGAAGATGGACGTAATGCCCTGATCTTAGCTAACGCCGCTTATGACTCATATAATTTAGGTAAAGTTATAGATATAAATTATGAATAGTGAATATCTGCAAGATTTAAGTAAACAATTCAAAAATAAAGTCGTTATTATTACTGGAAGTACTCAAGGAAGTGGTGCAGAAACTGCAAAATTATTTGCACATAGAGGTGCTGAAGGAATAACCATTTGCGGTCGTAATGAAGAACAAGGATTAGAAATAAAATCTGAAATTGAGTCTATCGGAAGCAAATGTATTTTTATTAAAGCAGATTTAAATGAAGCAGAAGAATGTCAAAACATTGTTAAAAAAACAGATAAAACTTTTGGAAAGATTAACTCTTTAATTAATGTTGCTGGTTTTACAGAAAGAGGTACAATTTTAAGTACAACACTGGATAACTACAATAGAAATTTCAATATTAATACAAGAGCTCCATTTTTATTAATGCAAGAGTCAATAAAAGTCATGATAAGAGAAAAAATTCAAGGAACAATTTTGAATATTTTATCTATGGCTATGTATAGTGGAATGCCTTTTTTAACAGCTTATAGTGGATCTAAAGCTGCTCTTGCCATTATAACTAAAAATGTTGCGAACGGTGTTTCAGGTCATAAAATTAGAGTTAATGCATTAAATATAGGTTGGACTGATACGCCGGGTGAAGATACCATTCAAAGAAAATTTCATGAAGGCGGAGATGATTGGTTAGAAAAAGCAGAAGCTAAAGTTCCTTTCAAAAGATTAACAAAACCTATTGATGTCGCAAGAGCTGCTGCTTATTTTTGCTCAAAAGAGTCAGGACTTGTTACCGGAAGTGTTATTGATTACGATCAAACTGTTAATGGTTGGCACTCATATTCAGCTTATGATACTTCTATTTTGGATAATAGTTTATTAGGTGAGTAAATTTTTTTTATATTTCAATATAAAATTTTTTATTTTACTTATTTCACTTTCATCCTTTGGGCAAAATCTCACACCTTTAAGAAATTATACTTTTGATCAAGTAGCAAAAAATGAAGAAGTAAATTATTTAATAATTGAAGGTTGTGTATCTTTGTATTCGGCTATGACAGAACTAACTAAGACAAAATATCCAGATTTAGCGAATCAATTTTTTGAAATTGCAAATACTGTATACCCCTATGGTATTATATCATTACAAAAACTAAGAAAAATATCCAAAAAAGACGCTGAAATGTTGTTTTTTGAAAAAGTAAACAAATTAACTAATAAATATGTTTACGAAATGAATACTATAGGGAAAAAAACAGGAAGTTTTTTTGAGGGAAGTTTTTTTGGCGAAGATCTTAAGTTTTGTCAGGAAGTAACCAGTTCTTTAAATTTATTAATTCAAGAACACTTAAACAGTGGAAAAAATTAATTTTCAATCAGACTAATTACGTAAGTGCCACTTGGATGTAGTTCTACACCCCATTCGGGTTCAATTACAAGAGTTGTAGTTTCTTCCTCTATGACTGCTGGGCCTTTTATT
>CAYQFB010000036.1:0-6917 GCA_964416705.1 uncultured Alphaproteobacteria bacterium | reverse complement strand
GGAGAGATGGGTGAGTGGCTTAAACCACAGGTTTGCTAAACCTGCGAAGGAGGTAACTCCTTCCGAGGGTTCGAATCCCTCTCTCTCCGCCATCAAATAAAATGTTTTTTGGAAGTATACCTGCTGTAATTACACCATTTAAAAATAAACAAGTTGATTACAACTCTCTTGTTAAAATTGTTAATCACTTAATTTTAAATGGATCAAATGGATTGGTTCCATGTGGAACTACAGGTGAGTCCCCAACTTTATCTCATGAAGAACATAAAAAGATAATAGAACAAACTATAAAAATTAGTGATAAAAGAGTACCAGTAATTGCTGGAACTGGATCAAATAATACTGAAGAGGCTGTAGATTATACTAAACATGCAGAGAGTGTTGGAGCAGATGCAGCTTTAGTTGTAACTCCATATTACAATAAACCTACACAAAAGGGTTTGTATGCTCACTTTAAAATAATTGCAGAATCAGTAAAATTACCAATTATCATTTATAATATACCAGGAAGATCTGTCATTGATATGTCAATTGAAACAATGATTGAGTTATCCAAAATTGATAATATCATAGGTGTTAAAGATGCTACAAATGATTTATTTAGACCTCTTCTTACAGCCACTTACATGAAGAATGAATTTTGTTATTTATCTGGAGAAGATGGAACTGCTTTAGCTTTTTTATCTCAAGGTGGTCATGGATGTATTTCAGTAACTGCAAATGTTGCTCCAAAATTATGCTCTGATATGCAATTAGCTTGGAGAGAAAAAGATATTCAGAAAGCTCAGGAAATAAATTTGAAGTTGGCAAAACTTCATAATACACTATTTCTAGAATCTAGTCCTGGACCTGTGAAATATGCAGCATCGTTATTGGGACTATGCAGTAGTGAAACAAGATTGCCTCTTGTAGAAATTAGTGAAAATACTAAACTAAATATTTCAGATTGTTTAAAAAACTTAACTTTACTTTAAAATGAAAGTCATTGCCAATAATAAAAGGGCAACATATGATTATGATATTTCACTTAAGTTGAATTCAGGTTTGGTTTTAACTGGATCAGAAGTTAAGTCATTAAGAGTTAATTCTTCTTCAATTAAAGAGGCTTATGTACAAGAAAAGAAAGGAGAATTATGGCTTTGTAATTGTTATATTAAAAGATATAATTCTTCTAGTGATAAAGTAAATGATCCTATCAGACAAAGAAAATTACTTATTTCCAAAAAAGAGCTTAACAAATTACTAGGCTCAATAAAGAAAGAAGGTTTATCAATAATCCCCCTAAGTATATACTTTAATGAGAATGGCCTTGTAAAACTTAATATAGGACTTGGAAGAGGTAAGAAAAAACATGATAAAAGGCAAAGTCAAAAATTAAAGGATTGGAACAAAAATAAACAAAGATTACTTAAAAACAATTAATTTGTTTGCTTTTTTATAATTAGCTATCTATAAGCCCACACAATGGCTAGAATTACAGTAGAAGATTGCATTGATAAATTTGACAGTAGATTCGAGCTTGTATTAGTAGCTTCAAATAGAGCTAGAAAACTTCACTCCGGAGATGATCCTACTGTTCAAAAAAATAATGATAAAAACACTGTTATAGCTTTAAGAGAAATTGCAGATGAGACTATTTCAGCTGATGAATTTAAACAAAGTTTAGTTGAGGAATACCAAACAGTTTCCCCAATAAATGATGAAGATGAACTTGCTCTAGACCTTACTGATGAAAAAGTAGATAAAGAAGATTTTTCTACAGATGAATTAATAGAAAATCATGTTGAAAGCGAATCAGTTGAAGAATTGGAAGACATAAAAGAGTCAATTACGGAAACAAATGATAATGAAGTATCCAATACTATCAGTGAGACCCAAACCGATCAACCAACTTAATATTAGATCTTTTTTTTTTATTTATTCAATTATTTTAATTTTTACAAATGATACTTGAAAAAATTAAAGAACTTGAAGAATTAGTTATTTATTTAAATGCCTCTGATAAGTCAGTTATATCTAAAGCTATAAACTTTAGTAATAAAGCTCACAAACATCAAACTAGACAGTCTGGCGATCCTTTTGTTACTCATCCGATTGAGGTTGCTAAAATATTAACCTCAATTAAGCTTGATGCCTCTTCAATTGCAGCTGGACTTTTACATGATACTGTTGAAGATACTGACATTACAAATGAGTCAATAAAAAAAGTATTTGGAGATCAAATCTCTCAATTAGTTCAAGGGCTCACTAAAATAAATAAATTTTCTTTAAAAGCAAATAAGTTGAAATTAGGAGAAAATTATAGAAAATTACTTTTAGCTGCTACAGAAGACTTAAGAGTCATATTAGTAAAATTAGCTGATAGACTTCATAATATGAGAACTATAGAATTTATAAAAGATGAAAACAAAAGAATTAATACTTCGATGGAAACATTAGAGGTATTTTCTCCTCTTGCACAAAGGTTAGGAATGAAAGAGTGGCAGGATGAACTTGAAGATTTAGCTTTTAAATCAATTAATTCTGAAGCTAGAAACTCCATTATAGATAGATTAAATTATTTAAAGTCCAAGGATGAAAATATTATTGATGAAATAAGGTATGAGCTAAGTAATATTTTTTTAGCCGAGAGTATAAATTGCAAAATAGACGGAAGAATAAAATCACCTTATTCAATTTGGAACAAGATAAAAAAGAAAAATATATCATTTGAACAATTATCAGACATTATGGCATTTAGAATTATTACTAATTCAACAAGAGAATGTTATAAATGTCTAGGAATAATTCACAGAAAATTTTCTTATATCCAAGGTAGATTTAAAGATTTTATCTCAGCTCCAAAATCAAATGGATATAGAGCTATTCATACCTCAGTTATGGGCCCTAAAAATAAAAAAATTGAAATTCAATTTAGATCAAATGTAATGAATCAAATTGCAGATTATGGTGTAGCAGCTCATTGGAAATACAAAGATCCTAAGAAAATTAAAGACAATGATACAAAAGAATACAAATGGATGCATGAACTTTTAGATTTAATGAACTCTTCATTAAATCAAGATGAATTAATTGAAAATGCTAAAATAAATGTTTTTCAAAACGATATATATGTTTTTACTCCAAAAGGCGATGTAATAGAACTTCCAAAAAGCGCAACTCCAGTTGATTTTGCTTATTTAATTCATTCACAAATTGGAGATAAATGTGTTGGGGCTAAAGTAAATGGAAAGCTCCAACCTCTTAAAACTATTTTAAAAAATGGAGACCAAATTGAAATAATAACTTCTGAAGAATCACAACCATCACCTTTATGGCAAAGATTTGCAGTAACTTCAAAGGTTAAATCTCAAGTAAGGCGTTTCTTTAGAACAAAAAAGAGAGAGGAGTATATTATATTTGGTAAGCAAATATTAGATTCTTTTTTTGAGAAAGAAAATTATGAACTTAATAAATCTACGATAAATAAAATAAAAAAAGATTTTAAATTATCAGATATTGAAGATTTGTATGAGCTTGTAGGTTCCGGAAATATGACGGCTGTTTCAGTTATAAAAAAAATTTATCCAGAATTTAATTATAAACCAACAAATAAATTTAAAAATCAGTCAGAAAAGTCAATAAAATTAAAAGGGCTTACAGCTGGCATGTCCTACCATTTGTCAGGGTGCTGCTCACCTATAAAAGGAGATACAATCGTTGGTATAGTGACAGCGGGTATAGGAGTAGCAGTTCATACTGTTGATTGTGAAACACTAGCATCATATAATGATAATCCTGAAAGATGGCTCAATATTTCATGGGACAATTCAGTTAATAAAAATATTGTTTCAAACTCTCGATTAAATGTTGTTCTTAAAAATCAGCCAGGTAGCCTTGGTAAAGTTACAACCATAATTGCTAAAAATAACGGCAATATTTCAAATATTAATTTTTCAATTAGAAAAGTTGATTTCTATGAAATAATAATAGATATTGAGGTTAGAGATACTAACCATCTCAAAAATATTTTGGCAGCTTTGAGATTGGTTTCTGAAGTATCTTCTTTAGAGAGAATAAAAGGATAGATTACGTGATTCTTACAAATGGCATAGATATAATTGATATTAGGCGTATAAAAAAAACTTTAGATACATTTGGTGATAAATTTAAAAAAAGATGTTTCAGTCCTAATGAAATAATAAGATCTGAAAACACAATTAAATCTTCAGAGTCTTACGCTAAAAGATATGCTGCAAAAGAAGCTTGCGCCAAAGCTTTAGGCACAGGGCTTGCAAGAGGTGTTTTTTGGAAAGATATTGAAGTTTATAACGATAAACATGGTAAACCAAAAATAAAATTACATAATAAAGCTCTTAAATTTCTAAGAAAAATTAATAATGAATTAGATTGTAATATTGAATTATCTTTAACTGATGAAGCTAATTATGCAATCGCAAATGTAATAATTTATGAAAACAAAAAAACAAAATAGTTTTTTAAGTAATTTGAAATCTGTTTCTTTGGCAGTATTTATTGCTTTATTAATAAGATCATTCATAGCTGAGCCTTTTAATATTCCTTCTGGATCAATGAAACCTAATTTGCTTGTTGGAGATTTTATTTTTGTTTCTAAGTGGTCTTACGGTTATTCCAAACACTCTTTACCTTTTTCTATACCAATTATTCCAAAAAAAATTTTTAATAAAAATCCAGAAAGAGGAGATGTTGTAGTATTTAAAACTCCTGAAGATAACAGAACCGATTATATAAAAAGAGTTATAGGAATTCCAGGGGATAAAATTAGAATAGTTAATGGTCAAATTATTATTAATAGTGAAAAAATTATTAGAAAAAGAGTTAATGATTTTATTGATAATGACAATAATGTATCACTAAAACGTAATAGAAAATACATTGAGTATTTTGATAATTTTCAAGTTGAAGTATTAGATATAATGGATAATGGAATTGTTGATAACACTAAATTATATGAAGTACCGGAAGGTCATTTTTTTGTTATGGGAGACAACAGAGATAATTCACAAGATAGTAGGTTTGATAATATTATAGGTTATGTTCCTTTTGAGAATTTAGTAGGGAAAGCTCGTTTTGTTTTTTTCTCTTTAGAAAATTCACGTTTTTTGCAAATATGGAAATGGCCAAAATCAATTAGAACAGAGCGAATATTCAAGCCCATTAAATGATAAACAAAAAAAAAATTAATCAATTAGAGGAAACTATCTCTTATAGTTTTAAAAATAAGAAACTTTTAGAAAATGCATTAATACATCCAAGTTATATTACTGAAAATAAAAAAAAAATTGTTAAAGAAATTAGTGATTTTGAAAGATTAGAATTTTTAGGCGATAGAGTATTAGGTTTAGCTATATCTTCTATAATTTATAAAAAATTTAATAAAAATAATGAAGGTGATTTATCAAAAAAACTTTCATATTTGGTTCAAAGAAATTTTCTTCATAAAATCGCAATAAATCTTAAAATTGAAAGATTTCTTAAATTTTCATCAAAAAAAAATAATAAAATGAATATTTCAATTTTGTCTGACTCTATAGAATCACTTATTGGTGCTTTATATTTAGATGGAGGGTTTATAAATGCAAAAAAGTTTATAAAATCTACATGGGGACCATATTTAGATATTGATGATAAAAATATGCAAGATCCAAAAACTAATTTACAAGAAATTTCTCAACAAAAATTAAAAAAACTACCTGAATATAATTTAATAAAAAAAGAAGGACCTTCACACTCACCTACTTTTACAATTTCATTAAAAGTATTAAATTTAAACAAAATTATAAGTAGTGGGTCATCAATAAGAGATGCTGAAAAAAATGCCGCTTCTATTGCTTTAAAACAAATTAATGAAAAGTAAGATACTTAAAATTAGTATTGTTGGAAGAACGAATGCTGGCAAGTCTACTTTAATAAATAAAATTATAGGTGAAAAAATATCAATTCAAAATAAAAAAATAAATACTACTCAAGAAACAATCATTGGAGTTAAAAATATTAAAAATACACAAATACTTTTTTATGATACTCCTGGTTCTAATTTTTTAAAAAATTCTAACAATCAATCAAAAAAACTTAAACAAAATTTATGGAATGGTATCGATGAGTCAGATTTAATTTTATATATGATTGATTCACATGCAATAAATATGAACTTCCTTTATAATCAAATAGATAAAATTAAAGAGGTCAAAAAAAAAATAATTATTATTTTTAATAAAATTGATTTAATTTCGAAAAAAAAACTTTTACCAATAATTTCTGAAATTAATAATAAATATAAAATAGAATCCTTTTTTACATTATCGGCAAAAAAAAATATTGGTATTGAAGAACTTTTGACTGAATTAATCAAATATTCATATTCTTCTAAATGGATATATTCTAAGGATGAAATATCTAATAAAGATGATAAGTTTATCTTAAGTGAATTATTAAGAGAAACAATGCTAACATATCTTCATAAAGAAATACCATACAATATTAGTATTATAACTTCTCATTATAAAACATTGAAAAGCTCAGAAATTAAAATTAAACAAAAAATTTATATTAATGAAAAAAGATATAAAAAAATTATTCTAGGAAAAAATGGTAACATGATAAAAAAAATAAGAGAGAATTGTCAAACGAAAATAAAAAAAGTTTTAAAGAAAAAAATACATTTATATCTTGAATTAATTACTCAATGACAGAAAATAAAACCAGAGGTATTCTATTATATAATAAACTATCATCAGAAAATAATTTATTTCTAAAATTTCTAACTGAAAATGATGAAATATTAACCGGTATTAGTTTTGGTGGATCAACAAAGAAGAAAAAAAATATTTACCAATTAGGATATTTTTTAAATTTAAATATTAAAATTAAAAATTCTAATTTTCCAAATAATATAT
>CAYQFB010000035.1:0-6936 GCA_964416705.1 uncultured Alphaproteobacteria bacterium | reverse complement strand
AATTATCAATTCTATATGTTTGAACATCTATAGATCCATGATTATGTTTAAAAGTTATAATTTTCGTATTTCCAATATTAAATTTATCATCAATTTTTATAACTGACATAAATGGTGAGTAATCTTTATGTCCTTCAAAGATATATTTATAATTTCTAGATATAGATTCTTGTGTGTCACCTGAAAGATAAGCGGGAATTATTGATTGATTGATCAAGGACATTGCTCTCATATCTGGCAACCCTGCAGTATGGTCTGAATGTTCATGAGTAAATAAAACTGCATCAATTTTTGTACACCTTGCATTGTATAGCTGGGCACGTAAATCAGGACTAGTATCAATCAACAAATTCTGATCATTAATATTAATTAATACAGATGATCTTGTACGATGATTTTTGGGATTATTTACATCAATATTTCCATTTCTATTCCATGCAAGTGGTGAACCGAAAGAACCTCCGCATCCTAAAATTCGAACTTTCATTTGATTTAATTATCTCTTTTTACCTTAGAAAACAATTTGTAAAAATTATTATCTGTTAATTCAAAAAAACATTCTTTTGTCATTGAGTAAAATTCTGCAAGAAATTCAGCCGTATACTTAACATATGAAGGTTGATTTATTTTACCTCTCATTGGTGCAGGAGCTAAATATGGACTATCCGTTTCAATTAATAAATGATCTAATGAAGCATTACGAATAATTTTCCTAAGAGAATTAGCATTTTTAAAAGTTACAATTCCAGAAAGAGATATGTAATATTGATTTTCAATGCAGAATTCTAATAGTTTTTTTGAGCCAGTAAAACAGTGAAAAACTATTTTTAAATTATCATTCTTAAATTTATTAAGAACTCTAATTATTTCTTCTTCAGAATTTCTTTGATGAATGATTATTGGTAAATTATAAATTATTGAAGCTTCAATATGAGCTTCAAATACTTCAATTTGTTTTTCTTTATATTTAATAGAATGATAAAAATCTAATCCAGTCTCACCAAAAGCTATCAATTTAGGATTTACAATTACTTTTTCTATTTCATTAAAAGAAAGATTTGATTCATTGTCGATGTTTTCAGGATGAATACCATATGATATGTAAATATTATTAAAGTCTTTAATTAAGTCCAAATGACTCTCAAAATCTTTTGGCCTTGTATTGATTGAAAGTAAGTGTGTTACACCATTTTCATTACATCTTTTAATTATATTTGAAAGATCTTTACTTAAACTTTCAAAATTTAAGTGACAGTGTGAGTCAATCACAATTCAATTCGAGGGAAAAGTGGTTTGGATATATTTAAAATAATTGAGTCAGGTGAAAAACTTGCAAAATTAGTTAAGTTTAAATTATCTATTGATAAGTTATAAATATTAAGTGCTTTATCAATGCTCGAAGGTATTATAGGGTATAAAAGGATTGATGTCTTAATAGTCATTAATGTTACCACATATAAAACATCTTTCATTCTGTGATTATCTGTATTTTTTAATGACCAAGGCGCTTGACTATCAACATAAGCATTAACTTCTGATAAATAATCAAAAATATTTTTAAGAGCTTTATCAATTTGAAAAGATTGCATGTTTTTTAAATAATTTGTTAAAGTTACATCAAATGATTTTATTAAATTTGTATCTATTTCATTATAATTTGTTGGTTTAAATACTTTTGAGTCAGAATTTTTTATTATAAATGAAGTTATTCTTTGAATTAGGTTGCCATAATTATTTGATAAATCAGCATTAACTCTTTGTGCAATTGCATCTTTTGAAAAATCACCATCATTACCAAAAGGCACTTCTCTAAAAAGAAAAAATCTAATTTGATCAAGTCCGTATGTATCTATGATTTCATAAGGATTAATAATATTTCCAACGGATTTAGATATTTTCTGACCTTCATTAGTCCACCAACCATGTGCAAAAATTTGTTTAGGAGGTTCTAAACCAGCAGCCATTAAAAAAGCTGGCCAATATATTGCGTGAAATCTTAATATGTCTTTTCCAACTACATGAATCCCAGGCCAAAAAGTCTTAAATGAATCATGTTCAGTATTTGGATAATTTAATGCTGTAATATAATTGCAAAGAGCATCAATCCAAACATACATAACATGGTTTTCTGTTTCCGGAACTTTAACACCCCATTTAAAAGTAGTTCTAGAAATTGATAAATCTTTTAAACCTCCTCTGATAAAGCTCAAAACTTCATTATATCTTGAATATGGCAATATAGACTCAGGATTTTTTTCATAATATTCAATTAATTTATTTTCCCATTTTGATAGTTTAAAAAAATAACTTTCTTCTTTAACCCATTCAACTGGAGCTCCAGAAGGAGCAATAAATCCATTTTCAGTTTTAGTTAATTCAGACTCTAAATAAAACGCTTCATCTCTAATCGAATACCAACCCTCATAGTTAGATAAATAAATTTGATCATTGTCTTTCAATTTATTCCATAAAAATTGTGTTGCTATTTTATGTCTTTCTTCTGTCGTTCTAATAAAATCATCTATTTGACAGCCAAGATAAGGAATTAAATCGCGAAAATTTTGAGACATTTCATTAACGAAATTCTGGGGATCATTATTTTTAGATAATGCTGCTTTTTCTACTTTTTGACCATGTTCATCAGTTCCTGTTAAGAAGAAAGTTTTGTCACCTTTTAATTTGCTAAATCTTGATAAAATATCACAAGCAATTGTAGTGTAAGCATGACCAATATGAGGGGCATCATTAACGTAATATATTGGTGTAGTAATGAAATATGACATATTAATTATGTTGTCGCAAAAAAATTCATCATAAAAAATTTTTTGTCTAAATTGAAGGTGAATAAATCATTTTCATTATTAATCAAGTAATCAAATTTTTTATCAATTACATCTAATTTGATTTTATTTGATAAATTTTTGATTTCTAAAACGCTCTTAGATAAATAAGTATCTTTGATGTTTATACCCATTTTTACTTTTTTTAATACTACTAAAATAAACTTAATTAGAGATAAATGAATATCTAACTTTTTATTTTCAAAACTAGAAAATATATCAATTAAATTGTTATGTGCATCAGAAAATATATCACTGTCTGTTAAAGAATATTTTAATTGATCAAACTGATCTTTAATGCTGTCAAAATTAAAATCAAAAGATATTCCAGGTGAGCCATTAGTTATATCAAATAATAATTTAAATGTTTCATCATCATAAGAAAAATTATTAGAAATCAGAATATTTTCAAAGTCATTAAAATTATGAGAAGGTAAATTTAATTTTAAACAACGAGATTTAATTGTTGGTAATAATGACGAAGGATGATGTGAGACTAAAAAAAAAATAGTATTTATTTTTGGTTCTTCTAGTATCTTTAAAAGAGCATTCGATGAACTTAAATTTAAATCATCAGCACTATCAATTAATATAAATTTAGGAAAATTTTCAATTACAGATGTTTCTATAAAAAAATTATTTAATTCTCTAACTTGATCTATCGTAATATTGTTTTTCAGTTTGCCTGTTTTGTCATCTATTTTTTTTTGTAATATTTTAATATTTGGATGAGAATGATTATGTAATAGAGTTAAATGGTGATTTATTTGATCTGAATTGATTTTTAAATTTATGTACTGCTCAATAATTTTAGTTATAAAAAAATATTTACCTATTCCTTTATTACCAGAAACTAAAATAGAATTACTTAATTTTTCTTCGATTAAATTTTTTGAAATTATTTCAAATTCTTTTTCAAAACCTATTAATGCTTTCATATTAATGAATTTATATGATTTATAATTTTATTATGTATTTGATTAAGTGGTTTTGATGCATCGATTTTTATAAATCTATTATTATTAGAAATTACTTTATAACCCTTGTTAACAGAATCATGGAATTTTCTATCTAATTTATCGTATTTATTTTTTGATTTTCTAATCTTTAATCTGGAAATAATTAAATTAGTAGATAATTCAAATAGAAAGGTTTTGTTAGGTAAGAAATTATTCAATAATTTTTTATGTAAATTTTTTGCTTGTCGTACGCCAAACTTACTTACATAGCCTTGGTAAACAAAAGTTGAGTCTGCAAATCTATCTGAAATAACCAATTTTCCTTTTTTAAGAGCAGGTATTATTACATTGTTTATATGATGCGACCTAGCTGCCATAAGCATTAATATTTCTTCTTGTATGTTTATGTCTGACTTAACCTTTAAAATTAGGTTTCGAAGTGACTCAGCAATTTTAGTACCACCTGGTTCTCTTGTAGTAATAAATGAAATTTTATTTTTTTTTAGATACTTTTCTAAAAGTAAAATTTGTGAAGATTTTCCACTAGCTTCAGGACCTTCAAAAGTTATAAATAAACCTTTTTTTTTATTCATCTAACGTTGAACCAAAAATAAGATATTTTAATGCAGCAAAAGCTTTAAAAATTGGATTTACAGTTCCTACATCATCTTCAGCTACTAAATCAATTTCTATATTTGGTTTACCTTGAATTTCAATTAATAATTTACCATATGAGTTACCTTTTAAAATTGGAGCGTCTAATGGCTTCTTATATTGTATTGAAGATTTGATTAATTGCAATTGATCAAATGATAAGGTCGATATAACTTTTTTTGAGGAAACTAAATTTACTCTTGGTTTATTTCCAAGCCAAACATCTACCTGGGCAATCACTTGACCTTCATCAACTAGTTCTTTTTGGCTTGTTTGAGAAAATGCCCAATTAATCAAATTTGCAGACTCATTCATTCTTGATCTAGAGCTATTTGTTCCATTGATAACAACAGTAATTCGCCTATCCAGTCTTTTTGCTGTTGCAGCAATTCCCCAACCTGATGCTTTTGTGAAACCAGTTTTTAATCCATCAGCTCCTTGAACAGAATTTAATAATTTATTTCTGTTAGGTTGCTTGATACCATTATAAATAAATTCTTCATCAACAAAATAGAGGTATAAATCAGGAAATTCTCTAATAACAGCATTTGATAAGATTGCTAAATCATAAACTGTAGAATAATGATCTTCTTCTGGCCAGCTAGAGGAATTAACAAAATTTGTATTATCCATTCCCAATCGCTTGGCATAGACATTCATTAATTTTGCAAAATCTTCTTCAGTACCAGCTAAGCATTCTGCTAAAGCTACTGAGGCATCATTTCCAGATTGAATAATGATTCCTTTAAGAAGATCATCAATTGAAACTTTATCATCTATTTCAAGAAATGTTCTTGATCCACCCATTTTGTAAGCTTTAGCTGAAACTGTACACTCATTATTTATAGAAAGTTCAGTATTTTTTAATCTGTCAAAAGCAGCATAAACTGTCATAATTTTAGTCATAGATGCAGGAGGAGTTATCAAATTAGAGTTTTTTTCAAAAAGTATTTCATTTGTATCAAAATCTATTACTACTGCCTGTTCAGCTTTTGTATCTATTGCAATTAACTTAGTTGAAATTATTAAAATTAATAAAAGATGGGTAAAAAATTGTATTTTCATATTTTTATTTATAGTTTTTAAATATGTTGCAAGTAAGATTATTTAATAATTATTTCATTCTCTTTATAGCCTTTGCTAATAAAAGTCGAAACTAATTTATTAGCAATATCATTTTCAATTGGACCAATTATTAATTTATAAGATGCCCCAATATTTTCCGAAGTGAATTTTTCAGTTAATTGAATTTCATTAATTATTTTTTGAATTTCTTGATAATTTTTAAAATTATTAATATGTAAATATAATTCTAAATTTTCAACTTCTTCAAAGCCAATTTCAATTGGTTGTTCTTGAATTTCTTTTTTATCACTTTCAATAATATCATTATCTATATTAGAAATTGAAACGATTTCTGTAGGGGCAGAATCAACAGTTGAAGTAAAATTATCATCGTTAATAGACATAGTAACATTTTTCCATTGTTTTGATGGGTCAGATAAAATTTCTACTTTTACTTTTGCAATTTTATTCTTATAAAATCTTAAAAGTTGAGCTACTTTTCTTGAAACTTGAATAATTGAAGCGTTATCATCATGCCTGTCAACTATTTTTATTGTTAAAGATAAACCGTTTTCTAAATTAGTTATTTTTATAATACTAGGTAAAGGTAAAGTTTTGTGTCTTCCAAGTAATTCTGTAACTTTATTTAAATCATTGTTTACAGTTCTTTGATTGTGTAACTCTTTATCATAATAAGTTGCAAGACCAACTTCTTGATATGTATAATTTTCTTTTGGAGTGTATTTTACTCCCTCAATATAATAAGGATCACCTATTAAATAGAAAATTCTATTTTTTGAAAAATTTTCTTTTTTTGAATCATCTGATTTTTGAATATTTTTTTTAGCTTTTTCTCCAATAATATTTTTAGTATTTTCTAATTTATTAAAAACTTTATCTTTTGAAATATTGTCACAAGAAACCAAAATAAAAAAAAATAAACTAATTATTAATTTCATCACTAAGTAGTCCTATGGAAATAGCATAATAAGATGAGCAATTATAATATAAAATATTTTTATAATTAGGATAAACTAAAAACATTCTACCTTGAACTCCATCTGGAGCTATTAAGCGTGCCTCCAAATCTAATCTTTGAGGAAGTTTTGATTTTGTAATAGTTTTAAAACCTAGATTAGACCATTCTGGCAATGATTTTGCAATCGATCTTCTTTTTACAGCTCCACAACCTTTTGGATTTTCTTGTTTTAATAATGGATATATTTCTTCAATATTTTCTGGAGGAATAACTTCTCTTCCCCAAGTACTATCAATTGACCAAGGATTTTTATTAATGGAAGTTAAATAATTTGCTGTACTTGCAAAACCATCAGCATAACTATTCCAAATATCAATTCCATCTCCATCCCAATCATAAGCACTTTCTAAAAAAGTTGTTGGTATCATTTGTGTCATAC
>CAYQFB010000034.1:0-6998 GCA_964416705.1 uncultured Alphaproteobacteria bacterium | reverse complement strand
TCGGGTCCAAGAGGAACGGTGAAACGTCAGCAGCCTGATATGCCAGGTGGTCTAGGAAGATTTCAAATCTTCGAGCGGCGCTGTTGTCGTCTTCGCCTAGTTCGGCGAAGGGCACGATGTTGAGGTCTTGTTCGAAGAGTTTGTGGAAAAACGGTTCCGGATGGAGGACTAGGGCTGTTCCGAGTCGCGCCTGTTGCTTGTTCTGGGTGACTTTGTGACTGGTTCCGCGCCGCGCAGCGCGAACTTCGTGGAGAACTTTGTGGAAGCTTTCATCGGACAACGAGTAACCGACGAAGAACATGTGGCGTGTTAGCAACATTGCCTGTACTAAGCCAAACAGAGCTCCAGCGCGATTTGGCAAGCCCAGGTAGTCATCCCGGGTGAAGACCATGTCTGTTGGGTGGCTAAGGCTCCCGTGAAGTTTGAGCAGCCAGCGGTGGTTGCGGTCGCGCTCTACGGGTTCGTAGGGGAGAACTGCAAGTTCGGAATCGGGACCGTTGCAAGCAAGTTCAAATAGCTCGTCGTAGTTGGTCGTGACGTTTTCTGTCGTTCCCAAGCTCGCCAACAAGCCGTGGGAGAGAGAGTGCCGTTCTTGTCCGATCAGGGAACTGATCGCATGGTGGTAATCCTCTTCGTTCCCGATGGACTGTCTAATTAGGGAGGCCTGATCTCTGATGTCAAGTTCCCGAAAGGCTCGAAGATCAGCCTCGTTTCCGACTTGAGCTTGGATGAATAGCCCGTCAAGTAGTGATTGCCAGCTAGGAACTCCCGCTGCTGCGCTGATTCCAGCACCTATGAACGGAACCAGTTGGTTCAATGCGCAGGCTTTGGCCAACTCCGAGGACAGCTGAGACAGGTCTTCGCTCCTAGGGCCCAAGTTCCACAATGGCGTTCTTGTCGTATTCGCCGAGTTATCGATTCGCCTGCGGGCCCGTTGGGCAGCGGCATAGTGCTTACGGTCAAAGGCCACGAGAACGATGTCAACAGGATGGGTTGCGGCGTATTGGATTAGAAGTGGCACCAGAGAGTCGAAGACCATGCCTTTGTCTTCCTTGTGGCCGCCGTCTGCAGTTCCCACAACTGGTAGGGCTAGGCGGGGCACTGGATCTAAGGAGTGTCTTGAGGCCTCATCGAGGAACGCTCTGACGTTGTCAAGCAGGCGCTCTTTAGGTTGGTGTCCGATGTTGGTAAGCCAAACAGCGGGAGTTCTGTCCTCTGGGTTCCGATAGAGACAGGTGTGCACGCTTTTACCCCAGCCAGGTGGACTAGTGAAATCACGCAGAGGACCCTCATCGTTTGGATCTCGCCCCACCAGATCTGACCAGAGATGGGTAACGAACATCCCGGTATCTGTGGGAAGTAGAAGAGCGTTGCAATCGAGTTTCTTTAGGTCACCCTTTGTGATGAAGAAGTGACCGCTGGGTTGGCTCACAGAGTGAGACTAGAAGGGAGTCCTTAGATTCGGGTAGACGGTGACCCGGGGGCTGGGCAAAACGGCTCGGGTGACCGTTGGAGCGAGGACCTAGGTCCGTGAAATCGGTGGTTGGATTGTTTTGGCGGGTCCGGCTCTGAACAGAGTTGCTGGGCGGCCGCCGCTGGTTCCAGGCTCCGTCTTTTTGTCGAGCGGTATGACGAAGCCTTCGGCTTGTTGAACCTTTCGCTGAAAGTTTCCCGGGTCGAGTTTGGTGCCCCAGACCGTTTCGTAGATGGCTCTGAGCTCGCCCATGGTGAACTCTTCTCTGCAGAACCAGGTGGCGACTGTGCTGTATTCGAGCTTCGCTCTAGCCCGCTCGATTGCCGCGGCGAGGATCGAGTCATGGTCAAACGCCAGCTTGAGACGCCCGCTTTCAATCTCAGAGACGGGCACAAGTTTTGCATCCGCGGCATCGGTCCCACCTCGCGGGTTCGGAAGGGCCGGAACGATCGCCCAGTAGGCGACAGTGACCACACGCATCCTGGGATCCCGGTCCGGGTGGTCGTAGGTTCCGAGTTGCTCTAGGAAAACGCCCAGCTTGCCGGTTCCGGTTTCTTCGGCGAGTTCTCGCATTGCTGCGGTCGCTAGGTCTTCGTCTGGTTTCAAGAAACCGCCTGGTAATGCCCATCTGCCCTTAAACGGGGGAACGCCCCTCTCGATGAGGAGTACCCGGAAGTCTGCGTCCTCGACGGTGAAGACCACTGTGTCGACTGTGACCGATATGGGGGAGTAGTCGCGGGGGTTGTAGCCGCTTGGTGGAAGCGCCGGGTCGGTCATGGAGAAATCATAGAACACAATAGTCGACTTGACAAGAACTCCAAAATAGGTTATAGTGGTAATGACAAAAACAAAAGGAGCATGTCACGATGACCGTTACCCAAGACATTCAGACCCGATTCGGCCCTGGAGCCGGATCGACAATTCCACCCGTGGTCGGCAACCCACCCACCGGAAACCCGTCCATTTGTCCCGCAACAGTTGACCGTGCCCGAGGCGCCCTTGTGGGGGCTGCTATCGGCGAGGCTCTCGGAGAGCCGGTCGAAGACCGAAGCCGACAATGGATCACGGCAAGGTTCGGCATCATCAACGGCTTCGTTGTTCCGAACCCAAAGACAGGTTCTGACACGCAGCTCACCTTGATCACCGCGGACAGCATCCTGGTAGACCCGGTTGACCATCCGACACGGTTCGCATCCCAGCTGGCGGCCACCAGGATCGATACCCGTGGACAAGCAGTGCTACGTGCCCAGGATGCGGTCCGCTCGGGACGCTCCTGGTGGGAAATCGCCTCTCGTGACTCGGCGGGCACCTCAGGGGCTGCCCGATGCGCAGCGTTTGGCCTTCTCTGGGCAGGTGACCCTCGCCGAGCCGCCTACGAGGCCGCCCTATCAACAGCGGTAACCCACGGACATCCAGTGGCCACCTCAGCAGCGGCCGCCCTGGCCGCCGCGGTGGCCCTCGCCGCGAACGGACACGGTCCCCTCGACGCCGACTGGCTGAACTCCGTGGCCGATATCTGCGCCGAGTTCAACCAGGGCAACATCGATGGAGTAACTGTCGTTGACCGGCTCCGAATCCTGCCGGCCATCCTCGCCCAGAGCCCAGAAGCGGCATTGAGCATGCTCGGGACCGGACCGATCGCCATCGAAGCGGTGCCCGCCGCACTGTGGTGCGCAGCGACCGCGACAACCCCCGTTCAGGGACTCCTCAACGCGGTAAACGCCGGAGGCGACACCGACACCATTGCTGCCATGGCAGGCGCATGTCTTGGTGGGCGCCATGGTGACGGTGCCTGGCCGTCCCAACTCAACCAGATCGGTGGCCTCACCGCAGCGGTAGATGTTGCCGACCGGATCAGCCAGACGGCACCAGCGGTCACCAACCCGCAACCTGTCACGACCACACCAAACCCGGCCGAGGGCTCCGATGGCGACACGCCAGTGCATGTGTCGTTTCTGATCGACCGATCCGGATCGATGGGCGGAATGGTCGACGACGTTGTCGGAGGCTTCAACGAGTTCGTGGAAAGCCAGAAGAAGGAGACCGGTGACTGCACCATGACTCTGGCCCAGTTCGACACACAGGACCCGTACGAGATTGTTCACAACGGAATCCCGATCGGTGACGTACCCGAACTGACCCGTGCCCAATATCAGCCGCGGGGAGCCACCCCACTGCTCGACGCACTCGGCACTCTCTTAACCCGCACCGATCAGCGTCTCAGCAACCTCGGAACCAACGAAGACCAGATCGTGGTCGTGTTCACCGACGGCTACGAGAACTCCAGCACCACGTGGAGCCGGTCGGCCTTATTCCAGGCCATCGAGGCACGGAAATCTGCCGGTTGGACGTTCGTGTACCTCGGTGCGAACCAGGACAGCTATCACGAAGCCGGCCACCTCGGATTCGACCAGACGAACGTTCAGAACTTCCGTGGCGACGGCATGGGAACACGCCATGCCATGGGAAGCGTGAACCGAGCGGTACGCGACTACCGGCGGGCCCCCGTCTCAGAGAGGTTGGGTCGCAAACGAGACCTGTTCGACGGCTTGAAAGAAGCCGAAGCCGACCACATGGCTCGTTGATGGCACCAGCTCTTGGAGGTTTCCCCCCTCATGAAGTGAGGGGGAAACCCCCAGAGGCTCCGCTGACCTGATCGGACCTCCTCCCTGGGGCGGCGAGGTTTAAACCTCCGACTCGCCGCCCTGGGGAAGTCCGTATCCACTCAGAAACCAACAACCCACGGAAAGGAACCTTCATGTCCGTCACCACTTACTCAAATCGTCGCCCATACCGCCGCCGAAGCCGATCAGGCTTTGAGCACACGGTCACTCGCGAGCAGTACATGGCCGATCCGAAAAACCATGTCGCACGACACGGTGGAACCCGCGCCTGGCGGCGTAACCGAGCTGTAGGGACGTTCGGGGCCAAAGCCTTCCGCGACGGTCACCGGTGACAACAACGCTCTCATCTGCTCAAAAGGCAACGATCTACGGGAAGGAACTCAGCATGCCAACCACCACACATCCGACTGGCCGCCAGGAGAAAAGATTGGAAGTCGACTTGTATGAAACGATTAATTCGATGAGCGACAGCTACCAGCTAACCGAAGAAGGTGTCTTTGGGCCGACCAACCGCTCCTACTGGGTGGTCGAAGGCCGGTTCGCGGCCGGCGCCTACCCCAGCAAGAGGGGCTATACGGGGTCTGGGCCGACCCCCAAAAGACTTGAACTTCTGGTCGATGCTGGGATCGACGTGTTCATCAACCTGACCCAGGACTACCCGGGCGGAACTGACAGCCACATGAGCCCATACGACCCGGGAGTAGAAGGGCGGGCCGAAGTTGTGCGCTGTCCGGTTCCCGACGAACACCTGCCGGCCTGCCCGTTGGAAGGAAGTGAGGCGCGCGAAGCCGCCCGTGGTGCGCACTTCGCTGGAGAAGGCTGTCCCGACTGTCCGAATGACCGGTCGAGAGCTGAAACAAAGGAGATCCTGGACAGAATCGACTCAGCCCTCGAAGAAGGCCAGAACGTCTACGCGCACTGCTGGGGAGGCTCCGGCCGCACAGGCACCATCGTTGGTTGCTGGATTCGCCGCCATGGACTCGCCGGCGCCGACGAGGTCCTCGACATGCTTGCGAAGCTTCGGCTCGGCGATCGGGATGGGTGGATGAAGCCGACCCCTAACACTTCCGCTCAGGCCGAGTTCATCGTCAGTTGGGGGGAAGGCGAATGACCGGCGTTGACGACGCGACGCTCGACCGGGCGGTAGGTGCGGTTCTCGCATCGGCGACCGGCGACGCGCTCGGAGCCGGATATGAGTTCTCCCACCAGGACCCTGATCAGGAGATCGCCATGATCGGCGGCGGTCCTTTCGCTCATCAGTGGGCGAAAGGGGAGTGGACCGACGACACACAAATGGCCGTCGCGATTCTCGATGTGATCGCTACCGGCAGCACCGACCTCGAAGAGATCGGAGCGAACTTCCTGGCCTGGCACGCAACCAACCCTCACGACATGGGGAACCAGACCCGTTCGGTTCTCAGCACCGCTGACTACCCCGAGGAACTCACCGCGATTGCCACCGCCTATGTCGACGCAAACGAAAGATCGGCTGGCAACGGAGGTTTGATGCGCACCGCGCCCGTCGCACTCGCCGACCTCGACGACCGTGTTGAGATCGCACAACTAGCCGAATCGATCGCGTCGCTCACCCACGCCCACCCCGACTCGGTCGCCGCCTGCGTTCTTTGGTCCCTGGCCATCCAGGAAGCCATCACCACAGCCGAACCCGACCAGGCATTCGACTGGGAAGCTGCAATACGGAACGGCCTCGAACACGTTGCCGAAGACCGACAGGAGAAATGGGACGCACTCATCACGGAAGCTGTGATCGGACCCCCTGCTGTTTTTAAGGAAAAGAACGGCTGGGTGGTAAAGGCGTTTCAGGCCGCCCTCTCCGCGATCGTCAACACTGTCGAACCTGAAGAACAACCCGCTGATCACCTCCGCGACGCACTTATTGCCGCCGTCAGGATCGGGAACGACACCGACACGGTCGCCGCCATAGCCGGCGGTCTCCTAGGAGCACGCTGGGGGAAAGCAGCGATACCCGAAGAATGGCTCAACCTCGTTCACGGTGACCGACGCCGCGGTTCGACACAGATCACAGCCGGCGACCTAGAAGAACTCGCGCGAGGTGCCCTACAACCAGAGCACTAGACCGGTAACCCGTCGTAACGCGATGAAACTCATCACCTTCAACGGCCCCAGCGGGCTGATCTTCCTGCTGGCTCTCCTCGGAGGAGGTCTCTACGGATTCTTCGGCCCGAACCGCCTCCAAGGCTGCGACGGGCTCGTCAGCCCTGACGACTGGATGGGCACCAACCTCATCTGTCCCGGATTCTCGGCCATGCAATACATGGTCGCTATCGGGCTTTCCCTGGCAGTGGTTTTCTGGATCGTTGACCGTCTAAGGAGTTAAGAAAAGATTCTGCGATCAGCCCAACGGAAAGCCCCCACAGGACACCCGTGACGCCGATAGCACCGCACCGGCCCGGGCGTTTAGACCTCGAACACCCACGTGTTGTCGATCTCTCGCACAACGAGTGAACCGATCGAACGCTTAACGCCACATTCCGGACAGGTCGTGGTCGACATCTGTTCGAGGTAGTCGTCGTCGAAGTCGTCTAACGAAAGGTTCATCGACCTCCGGTGGTAGTCCTCGTAACGGTGCCCGCAGCCGGAGCACTCGACAGTGATCTGCTCAATCGGTGTCGTCATCCTGAAAGTGCCTCCAGTGGTTTCTTCTCTGTCCTACTTGACGAACTGTCCGAGGTTCACACTCTCGGCAAACCGTTTCGCTTCTTTTGGGGTGATTTCGTCGATGTCTGATCGTTCACCGAACCGCCAGTCGGTCAGCGTCGAGGTTCGCACCCATCCGGACTCTCGGAGCACAAGGTCTCTGAGAGAATCGGGTCCTTCTTCCATCATGTACAGGGCTGAGATCCCGCCGCGACCCTTCG
>CAYQFB010000033.1:5456-7012 GCA_964416705.1 uncultured Alphaproteobacteria bacterium | reverse complement strand
ATGAGTTATTATTTACATAGTTTATATTTTGTTGTTTTAAATATTTTTTAGAATGATCATATCTAAAATTGTATTCAAATTCATTATTAAAATTCTTATATAGTAAACCACCTAATAAGTTTCCTAAATTTTCATCATTACCACTGTCTTTATGAAAATTACTGTTATCAGTAAACTCATATGATTGTGATAAATTCATTGTTAAATTATTATTATTAATCTTAAATTGAGAAACTAATCTTTTAGAGTTATCTAATTTATCACTTCCGGAATATCTATTTAATGATATTTCATTATTGGAACTATATGTATTTAATGATGAGTCTTCATTTGATATTTTTTCTGAATTAGATTTTCCAGGACTCAAAATTAATGAAAGACTAGGTTTGTAAGTAAAATCAAATAGATTTTTTTGCAATTTAAAGGGTGTTTCTATATTTATTCCAAAAATTGGAAATGTTCTCAGGCTATTTCCAGAATAAGTTTCACTATTTTTAATATCTTTTTTTATAGTATTATAAAATTGATTAAATAATTGACCTTCAAGAATAATATTTGAATTATAATCAATATATTTTTTTGAAAAAGATATATTGTGAGATAGTTTTTGTTGCTCTTTAGCATAGTCAGTAGTTTTTTTATCTCTAAAAATATTATAAAATTCGTACTTATTCTCGTAATTAATTAGATTATATTTATAAATACCAGTCTTATAAGTAACAAAAGGTAAAACTGTAGGAACAGAATTATTATCATCATTATTTTGGTTTGTTTGATATGTGCTAAAATTTATCAATAATTTATCATCAATTTTTCTTAAATTATATCCATTCAAATTAATTGTTGTAGCTAAAGAGCTGGTATAACTTAAATTATTATTAGGATCTGTTGATTGAATATAATTTTTAGATGTCTCTAAAGCAGACTGAAAATTTATAGAATATTTTGTGTTTATATTTTTTTTATAATTAGTTATTATACTTGCATCTGATAACCATTTATTATTATTTTGTTCCTCAAATTTAGAATCAACACTTATATCTGTACTAAGTGATCCGCCAGAAATTAATTGATTATATTCAAATAAAAAACGTTGAGATGAGTCTACCCCACCTCCATAATTTATAGTTGGTGTAAATGTTAATTCTTTATCTTGAGAAATATTAAAATAATAAGGCAATGAAGTAGATTGTGAAACTTTTGTATCAAAAAAATTAAAATTTATTGAAGGATTTAGAAAGCCTGATTTTCTTTTTTTTCGTAAAGGAGAAGGAGTAACTATATATGGTAAATAAAAAACTGGTAAGTTTAAAACTCTCATTTTTGAGTGTTTTTGATATAACAATAAATTTTCATTATCATGGAGTATTTTCTCTCCTTCAAGTTGCCATGTAGGGCAAATAAAGTTTTTAATTTTTATTCTTGATGTACATGGTGAATAAACTCCTTTTGAAATGATATCAATATTATCCTCTCTTTCAAATTTGTTTCCCACAATTCTTGATCCATCATTCAATAGTATCTTAACATCTTTGATAAATCCTTTAGTAAAATCT
>CAYQFB010000033.1:0-5356 GCA_964416705.1 uncultured Alphaproteobacteria bacterium | reverse complement strand
TTTTTTTAGTCATTTTCTATCTGAAGTACTTTATATAAACCAATCAAAAATGGTAACATGAATATTACACTGTAAGAAAAAAAGAAGTTAATATCATAGGATAAAGTTATTTTAAAAATAATTTGTCTTAAGAAAAATATTATAAAACCAATTAAAATTGCAATAAATAAAATTTTAAAAAAATTTTCATTTCGTCTAAATTTTGCAGAAAAGCCCAAAACAACAAATCCTAGCATAACAACAAAAAAAGGATTTAAAATTTCAGATAAATAATAAAGACTAATTTCAGTAGAGTATAAATTAAATTTCTTTAGAATTTTAATATGAGATAAATAATCATAGAAAGGAACATTTTTATAATTAATAATTGTATTAATTATGTTTTCTTTTGAAAAGTTAAGATCTAAAATAATTTTATCCTTTTCTATATATTTATTTTCAACAACATCAAAAATTCTTACTTCATCTAAAAAAAATTTTTTGTCTTTTATTTTTCCATTATTTGCTATTATTAATTGTGATTTTAAATCATCTATTTTTAATATTTTAATGTCATTAGCAATCATACTATTAACATCAATTTTTTTAATTTCGATAAAATTTATACCAAAATCATCATTAATATTTTTTATCCTCATAATTTCAGATGAAATTTTAATTGAATATAAATCTTGATTTTTTTTATTTAAAATTTTTTCATATTGTTTTTCTAAATTTGCAGAAATAGGATTCAAAAATATAAGGTTAAAACACCCAAATAAGAAAATAGAAATTGCAACTGGTAAGAAAATATCAAATATAGAATATCCAATATTTCTCATTGAAGTAAATTCATTATTATTTATTAAATATCTAAACAGAAATGATATTGATATTATTGTCACAAAAGGAAATATTTCATTTATAATTGAAGGAATTTTTAATAAAGTTAAAAATAAATAGTTTAGTAGGCTTTGATTAATATCTGTTAGATTTCTTGCAATTTCAATTAAGTTTATAAAAGCAACCAAACTCAGTACTATTATTAAATTTATTAATAAATATTTATTTGTAATTTTAAAAATATATAGATTAATTTTATTCACTTCTTTTATATTTAATATAGTAAAAAATTATAAATAATAATAACAAGTAAACGCTAGTAAAAAATAAATAAAAAATAAATGATGAATTTAAGTTTTTAATTATTTGATTAATAATTAAAATTGTTGCGCAGGATGAAATAAAAAATAATATATTTTTAATTTCAAATTTATATTTTTTCAAATTATAATTATAAAAGAAAAGAAAGATTATTACAAAAATCAAACTATCATAAAATTTATATGATAGATTTAAATAATCCTTAGAGAATATGTCTTCTAAAAAATTTGATGTGTTTTTATCAAAGTTATTATATTCTTTATAATTTTTATCTTCAAATTGTAAATTATAACTTGCAAATTCAAGTTTTTCTATATCTCCATTTACTAATAGAGTTAGCTTAAACCCATCATCAAGATTAAATATATATTTATTTTTTTCTTTTTTTATTGATCCTTTTTTAGCATAAATAATATTCTCTTTATTATCAGTGTAATTAATAAATATATCGTTAAATTGTTTTTTATTTCTTTTAAAATCTATAACTGTATTTTTATTTAATTCTAAAAAATTTGAAAAAATTATTTTTTCAAAATTAATTTTATTTCTTAGTTCATACTCATTTAATTTATACTTCTCATAAATGTTAGGAGAAAAATAAAAATTAAAAAAAATACTGATAAATATTATTAATAGTGAAAAAATTAATAAAGGTTTTTTAATTACATTTGTATTTAATCCAAGTGAATAAATTGTTATAATTTCTCTATCTTTGAATAATCTTATAAATGTTATTGATATACCTATTATTACTATAAAAGGCAGAATAATTGTAAATAAATTTGGTATCAGATAGATTGACAAAATTAAAATTGATAATGAATCTATTTGTAACAAGTTAGATACAGAGATTAATCTTGTAAACTGGAGCAACCAAGTTATAGATAAAAAAATAAAAAAAATAAGTAAAAAACCTTTTAATAGTTCATTAAAAATATAAACATTTAATTTACTCATATTTAAAAATATATTTTAAATAGATTATTTATTTTCATAAAATTTTTTTATTAAATACTCTCAGATTAAATTACATAAAATCTTTTAGACATATTATATTTCATATTTAGTTTTGTGTACTTTAATTTTATCAATATTCATAATATACGTTTTAAATTCATTTTCATCAAAATGTGGACAAATTTAAATATTTATATACTAACAAATTTAATTTATACACAATGGAGCTATTATGAGTCGAACTTTTTCAATTATTAAACCTGACGCAACAAAAAGAAATTTAACAGGAAGTATAAATGAGTTAATAGAAAAAAATGGTTTAAGAATTATTGCTCAAAAAAGAATAAAGATGACTAATGAACAAGCTGAATTATTTTATGATATTCACAATGATAAACCATTTTTTAAAGACTTAGTTCAATATATGACTTCTGAACCAGTTATTGTTCAAGTTCTATCAAGTGATAATGCAGTTAAAAAATATAGAGAAGTAATGGGGGCAACTAACCCAGAGAATGCTTTAGATGGTACAATTAGAAAATTATTTGCCTTAAATGTTCAAGAAAATTCTGTTCATGGATCAGATTCAGATGAAAATGCTGAAAAAGAAATTGAGTTTTTCTTTAATGAAAATGAAATAGTAGGATAGTTAAAAAAATATTTAAAATTATAACAAGAACAATAGCATCGAATACTATAGTAAAATTGTTAATTTATTGAAATATTTCCAAGTTTTTGCCTTATCTTTGACTATATTATCTTTAATGTAATTTATTTTATTGCTTTAAGATTTATTTTTTAAAATTAAAAGTTTAAAATTTATGCAAATTATTAAATATATTGTGATTGCATTGTTTTTAACCAATCACACATTTTCTAAAGATTTATATCATTCTAATGAATATGAAATACAATTTTCATCTGAAAATATTAAACTTAAAAAAGAAGAATTTATTGACTCAATTAAACAAATCAGTTTTAAAAAACTAACTAATTCATTACTAACTGATTATGAATATGAAAAGTTAAATAATATTACAACAATAGAGTTGATAAATAATTTTTTATTTAGTTTGAATATTAATGAAGAAAAAATAAATAATAAAAATTATTCATCTAAAATACAAATAACATACGATAAATCGAAAATTATTAATTTCTTAATTAGTAATAATATTAATTTTATCCCTTATGAACCTGAAAAATTTTTAATAATTGTTTTTGATCAAAAGCTATTTTCTGAAAAAATTTTATCAAAAGAAAATAAATTTTATGAGTATTTGTTTTTAAATAAATCAAAATATGAATATTTTGATATTCCTAATTTGGACATTAACGATAGATATATTATTAAAAAAGAAGATTTTTTATTAAAAAAAATAAAAAATCATGAACAATTAGTTAACAAATATAAATACAAAAATATTCTTTTAGTTCATTCAATAACTGATTTAAATGGTGTTAAAATAAATTCTTATGTGTATAAGAATTATACTTTTCAATTAATTGATAATATTTATTTATCAGAAATTAATTATGAATTATTTTTTAATAATTTACATAATAAAGTACTTAATTACTGGAAAAATCATAATATTGTTCATTCATCTAATATTAATAATATAACATGTAGAATAAAAACATTAAATTTAATTGAGTTAAAAAAAATAAAAGAAATTATTAATAATAATAATATAATTAAAAAAATAAACGCCAATTCAATAGCTTATAACAATAGTACATATAATTTATTATTTTATGGAAATTTAGATATTTTAATTAATTCCTTATATAAAGACAAACTTGAATTAAATTCTTATAAGAATAAATGTAATATAAAAATCTTATGACGCATCAAGATTACTTTAATTATAATTTAAAAGAGATTAGAGATTCATCTAATTTTTTTGTAAATAGTACAAATTTAAACTCATACAATATTGTAATTAATAACAATACAATTAAAAATATTTTTTTAAAAGCACCTAATAAATCTGGTAAATCCCACTTGATTAATATGTGGGTAAAAAACAATAATGCTATTTTATATAAAAGTAATTTAAAAGATATAATTGACTTAAAAAAAAATGTTGCAATTGATAATTTATTTGTAAAAATAGAAGAAGAAAATATTTTTCATATAATTAATCATTGCAAGAATGAAAATTTAAAAATTTTAATTACTTCCAATTTAGATATAAATGAATATAATTTTAAGCTAACTGATTTAGAATCAAGATTAAAAACTTTTTATCATGTATCAATTTTAAATCCTGATGATGAAATGGTTAAAATTATTTTAACCAAATTATTATATGAAAAGCAATTTATTATAAAAAATCCAGAAATATTTGACTTTCTTGTTAAAAGAATTGAAAGATCATATCAAAGTATTTATAATATTGTTAATAGACTTGATAAGTTTTCACTACAGAAAAAACGCCAATTAACAATACCATTAATTAAAGAAATACTATAAATACCAAAAAAATGAATATTTACAGGTCACATTATTGCTCAGATCTTAATATTTCAAATCTTAATCAAGAAGTTATTTTAAGTGGTTGGATTGATACAATTAGGGATCATGGTAATTTAATTTTTATTGATCTAAGAGATAATTATGGAATAACTCAATGTGTTGTTGACGTTAAACACAAACTTTTTAATGAAATATCAAAATTAAGTAATGAAAGCGTTATTACTGTAAAAGGCATTGTTCTGCAAAGATCAAATGAGACTGTTAACCAAAGTATTGCTACTGGAGAAATTGAAGTAAAAATTGACTTATATACCCTGATATCTATCTCACAAGTATTGCCATTACCTGTAAACTCAGACATTGAATATGGTGAAGAAGTAAGATTAAAAAACCGCTTTCTTGATTTAAGAAGAAACAAACTCCATAAAAATATTTTATTGAGAAGTAAAATAATTTCTTCAATTAGAGAGAAGATGATTTCAATAGGATTTATAGAATTTCAAACTCCAATTTTAACTTCTACTTCACCTGAAGGAGCTAGAGATTATTTAGTTCCTTCTAGAATACATCATGGTCAATTTTACGCACTTCCTCAAGCTCCTCAACAATTTAAACAACTATTAATGATGGCAGGTTTTGACAAATATTTTCAAATTGCTCCATGTTTTAGAGACGAAGACAGTAGAGCAGATAGATCACCTGGAGAATTTTACCAATTGGATTTTGAAATGAGTTTTGTTACGCAAGAAGATGTATTTAATACAATTGAGCCAG
>CAYQFB010000032.1:0-7256 GCA_964416705.1 uncultured Alphaproteobacteria bacterium | reverse complement strand
AATAGTTCTTGATGAACCAACAATGGGTCTATCAATTCAAGAAACTGAAAAAGTTCTGAATTTTGTTAAAGGATTAAAAAAAGAGAATAAGTCTGCAATTTTTATAGATCATAACATCATTCATGTTTATGGCGCTGCTGATAGATTTATAATTTTAGATAGAGGAGAAGTTGTTGGAGAATTTAATAAAAATGAAATTTCTAGAGAAGAGCTTGTCCAAAAAATGATCCAATTGCATGAATCTGGAAAAATAAAGGTAAATGAATAAATGAGTAACTTATTAAATAGTTATTTTGTTAAAACACACCGATTAGAAATAAGTATAACAATTATAGCTATTGTTCTTTTTTTAATTTATTTCTTAGGTGCTCCTCATGTCTTTACACGCTTTCCAATATATAGAGCCTTCATGCAATCAATGCCATTTTTTGGCATAATTGCAATTTCAGCTACATTTGTTGTTACACTTGGAGAAATTGATTTGTCATTCCCTTCAATTGTTGGAATAACTTCACTAACTTTTGGTTTAATATTAACTGCTACTGACGGTAATTTTTTTATTGCATTCACTTTAGCTTCTGCACTAGGTATGTTTGCTGGACTTATTAATGGTCTTTTAGTTACTAAAATTGGAATACCTTCTATAGTTGCGACTATTGGAACTTTATATTTTTGGAGAGGTTTAGTAAACGTAATTTCCCAAGGAAGTGGTGTTGCAATAGTAGATGTGGCCGATGGTACATGGCATCATACTTTATTCGTTGAAAAACTTTTTAATAAGATTCCAGCACAGTTTATTTGGTTCATAGTTTTAACTGCTTTGATGCAATGGGTTTACAGATACCATAAATTTGGAAATCATATACACTTTGTTGGAGATAACAAAGCTAGCTCTCAAATGATGGGTATCAATGTAGATAATGTTAAAATTATTGCTTTTGTTCAGCTAGGCTTTTTCTCTGCATTTGCAGGAATATTTACAATGTATGAAATGTTATATTTTTGGCCCACCCAAGGATCAGGATTAATGCTGACAACGCTTGCTGCTGTTTTTGTTGGAGGCACATCAGTTTTTGGAGGAAAAGGAACAATATTTGGATCATTTATTGGGGTTCTTATAATAGGCTCTCTTGAATCTGGTATAGTTGCATTGGGTTTATCGGGTTTCTACGTTCAGTTCATCAATGGGATTATGATAACCTCAGCTGTAACAATATACGCTATAATTCAAAGAAAAAAAACATAACTGAGTATATTAATAATTATTAAATTTTTGTTAGTAAATTTTCTGCTGAAGTTTTTTGAAACTCTCCAGGCTCTTCAATAAATCTTTCTTGAATAATATTATCAATAACAATCATTGCAAATCTAACTGAACGCATACCCATATAATTCTTTGATTTGTCAGTAAGTAAATCTAAATTTTTTGCAACTTCACCATTACCATCAGCGATTCCAATAATTTTATACCCTTGTTTATAACTTAATAACCAAGCATTCATGACAAAATCATCATTTACCGACAAACAATATATATCATCAATTCCTTTACTTATTAATTGTTTATGTAATTTAATAAAACTAGGCATGTGCTTTTCAGAACAAGTAGGTGTAAATGCTCCAGGTACTCCAAATATAATAACTTTTTTATCCATCAATTCATCAGAAAGAATAACTTTTGTAGTTACACCTCTATTAATTATTGGTACTTTTATTGATGGGATTTTTTTATTCATTTTTTATTTTATTAATTGCATTTAATATTTCTTTTTCAGAAAGCAACTCAGAAAGCAATATTCCATTAGGAAAATTCTTGGAAAAAAATGCGTTAAAAGGTATTCCAAATCGGTCATATTTTTCTAAAAAAATATTTACTTTTTCGTTAGGTCTAGTCCAATCAGCTCTAACTAAAAAAACATCATTCTCTTCGAATAATTTTTTTATTTTAGTTGAATTGAGAACATTAACTTTATTAAATTGACAAGTAGCACACCAATCTGCAGTAATATCTAAAAAAACAACCTTATCTAACTTTAAAAGTTCATTAACATCCATCTCAAAGAAATTTAACCATTTTTCATCATATTTTAAAGATGTATTGTTTTGCAGTATTTTTAGTGAAGGTAAATAAAAAATACCTAATATGACTACAAACGTAATAATATTTTTTAAATAAGGTATTTTTTTTCGATAAGATAAAATTAAAAATAAAATTAAAGAAAATATTAGAAAATTTAAATTAAAGAAATTTAGTAATATGTTTGATAACCATATAACCGTAGCTAAAAGTAATAATCCCAAAAAATATTTAACATAAACCATCCATTTGCCAGGCTTAGGTAAAAAATTTACTAGTTTTGGAAAAGTAGCAACCAATAAATATGGTAAACTCATACCAATACCCATAAATAAAAATATATTAATTGCTATTAAATAACTTTGAGTAAATGCAACAGTAATGGCTGTTCCAACAAAAGGTGCAGAGCAAGGTGTTGCCATTAATGTTGCAAAAAAACCATTAAAGAAATCTTTAAAATATAAATTATTACTATTTTTTATAAAACTAAAATTAATTATGTTGCTTGGTAAAATAATTTCAAATTGATTAAACATGTTCATCATAAATAAAAAAACTATTAAAGTAATAAAGATCAAAAAATAAGGTTGCTGAAATTGCATTCCCCAAGAAATTGAAATTTTAAAGTATTGTAGTACCAAAAATGTTAAACCTAATAAAAAAAAAGAAAAAATAATCCCAAAAGCTGTAGTTAGAAAACTGACTCTAACATTTTTTTGATCAGCTGAAAATACCGACATTAGTTTTATAGAAAGAATAGGAAAGACACATGGCATTATATTTAGTATCAAACCCGCTAATAATGATATAAAGATATAAAAAATATATTTACTATTAATTGTTGAAGAAGGTAAAATATTTTTAACCTTTACATCTTTTGTATTTATAAAATTGTGATTTTCATCCTGTATAATAATTTCAAGGAGAAATTCTTCTTTTGAGATTAATTTATTGTCATATTTAAATTCAGCTGTGATAAATTTATTGTTACTTGAGTAAACTAAGGAATTCTTAACAACTGGAAGACCGAAAGATGTATGTAGAAAAATATTTGTATTAAAAAAACTTTTATCTGACTCTGCCTTTATTTGAATTAAAGAAAAATCCTTTTCTTTATAAACACTAGCATTAATATCTTTGATGTAGGAACTATCAAAATTTTTCTCTGGTAAATAAGATAGAGCCTTTTCAATGATAAAATAATTATTTGTAAATTCTTTATTTCCTGAAGGAATGTCTAGAAAAATTCTTGCGTCACCAGGTATGCATATTTCTTTACATATTAAAAAATTTACATGTAAATTTACAAAAGTATCTTGTAAAACGTCATTAATTTCTAGTTTAAGGGGAAAGATTATATTGTTTTGATAGCCTAGCGATTTAAGACCTAATATTTGAAATTCTTCAGGCGTGGGCCATAAAATTTCTAAATTTTTAATATTGGATGAATTGTCCCATGAAATAGTTTGGGCAAAACCCCCATCTCCAGGTGATTTCCAATAGGTTTTCCAACCAGGAGCCATTTCATATTCAAGTCCAAGAAAAAGTTCTTCAGCATTATTGTGAGAATATGGAGAAATTAGTCTTACCTTTGAAGAATCACCAATGTCCCAATCACTAGATATGGCAAGAGTATTAGTGCAAAAAAAACTAGTAAATAATATATAAATAAGAAGTTTTACTAAATTGTTCAAAATATTCATCTAAATTATTTTTCTAATATATAGTAATACACTATTGAAATACTATAAAGAATACGAATATATATAATTATGAATTTAACAGGAAAGCTATTAATTTCTATGCCATCTCTAGAAGATGAAAGATTTTACAAAACTGTTATTTACATGTGTGCTCATTCTTCTGAGGGGGCTATGGGAATAATCATAAATAAAAAAATTGATTATGATTTATATCCTGATTTATTAGAACAACTAGGAATTGATAAACCGCTAGAAAATAAAAAATTATATATTAGATATGGTGGCCCTGTTGAAAGTGGAAGAGGATTTGTTTTACACTCTGATGAAGTAATTCAAAAAGAAACACTATCTATTGAAAAAGGAGTAGCATTAACAAGTACTTCGGAGTTTTTTGAAGATTTATCAAAAGGCAAAGGTCCACAAAATAGTATACTCGCTTTAGGATATGCTGGATGGAGTCCAGGTCAAATAGAAAAAGAAATATTGGCAAACAGTTGGATGACTCTTGCAGCTGACTCAGCTTTTTTATTTGATAATGAGGTTACAAACAAATGGCATAAAGCATATAATTTGTTGGGAATTGATCCCAATAAGCTATCTCAATTTTCTGGTAGAGCTTAGGTAAAGCAGAGGAGTCAAGCACCTCCGCTTATATATATTTATAATGTTTTTATTTTTTTAAAGACAAGTTCAATAAATTTAATCTCTAATGGAATAAGCAATAACTCCAACTTCAGCTTTATCTGTTCCAAGTTTTTCTGCCTCTTCACTAATTCTAATTCCAAAAGTTATTTTCATTAAATACCAAATAATATAGGCAAGTATAAAAACAAAAATATTAACCCATAGTATTCCATAAAGTTGAATACCGAAACTTGCTTCTGGATTAGATAAAGGTACTGCTAATGTTCCAAAAATACCGGCTAAACCATGAACTGGGATAGCACCAACAACATCATCAATCTTAAATTTGAATAGAAGGATTGTTCCATAGAAAACAAGAACGCCCCCTATAGCTCCTATAACGATAGCTAAGATTGGAGATGGGGCAAGAGGTTCTGCTGTTATTGCAACTAATCCACCAAGTGCACCATTTAGCATCATAATAACATCAGTTTTACCGGTCACTAGTCGTGAAATGATAGCACATGCCATTACGCCTGCACAAGCAGCTAGGTTGGTATTAATAAAAATTGTTGCAACAGAACTCACATCTTCAAATGTCCCCGCTGCTAATTGTGAACCACCATTAAAACCAAACCAACCCATCCATAAAATAAACACTCCTAGAGTTGCAAGTGGAATAGAGGAACTTGCAAACGGCTCCATAGGTGTTGGTTCTCCAGTTTCTGTAAATCTACCTAATCTAGGTCCTAGCAAAATAGCACCTGCTAATGCTGCTGCCGCACCTGCACTATGTACTAAAGTTGATCCAGCAAAGTCAGAAAATCCTGCTGCTGCAAGATGACCACCTCCCCAATGCCATCCCATTTCAATTGGATAGATTAGTCCTGTAAGAACAGCACAAAATAAAAAGAAAGGCCAAATTTTAATTCTTTCTGCTAATGTTCCTGATACAATGGAGCATACCGTAGCACAAAAAACCATTTGGAAAAACCAATCAGATCCATCAGAATAACCAGTTTCTAACGAACTAGCATCACTCCAGGGAAGAAAAGTTCCAATAAACCCCCCTTCAGGTATACCATAAGCTAAATTATAACCTACTAACCAAAACATTAGACCTGCTATAGAATATAAGCCGATATTTTTTACAGCTATACATGATACACTTTTGGATGTAACCAAACCTGATTCCAGCATAGCGAAACCAGCAGCCATCCACATAACTAAAAAACCTCCTATTAAAAATAGCAAAGTATTTATAATATAAGACACTTCAGCATCTACTCCTGCTTGGGAAGAAGTAGAAAAAAAAGTAAGCCCTATAATTATACTTATAAAAGATATTGTTTTTTTAAACATTAAAAACCTCCATATACATTTCACAAAACATAACTAACAACTAGTATGTTTTAATTTTCATGCTAGCTATGGAAATTAATATATAAGATCCGCGTTCCTTCGGTTTAACCTACTTCCGATCTGCATTAACAGATTGAACGATTTGATAACTTTGCATGCGTTCCTTCAGCTTACGCTTACTTCCGTCATGCAAAACATGATGAACGTAATTATTTATTTAATCAAAATATTAAATTGTGTAAGTTTTAAATTAGAAAAATAGATATGCAAATAATGCATAGATAGGTATGCACTTTTTAAATATATGATTTTTAATATTTTATAAGATTTTTTTAAAATTATTATACAAATTTTCAGCATTAAAGTTCATCGCGCTCATATTTTCTTGCGCTATTTTATCAAATTTTTTAAGAGCTCCTTTACCAAGACTATCCTCAAGTGCAGATTCATATTCTGGAACACAAGCCCACTCGGATACTGTATTACCTTTTATTTCTATATGAAACTGAATACCATATGCGTGGTTTTTATATTTAAAGATTTGATATTTTGTTGTTGGTGAAGATCCCAATAAAGTCACATCATTGTTTGATTCTAGATTTTGTACTTCATAGCTATGCCATTGCAAGGCTTTAATTGTTGAATCAAATTTACCAAATAAATGATCATTAGAATAAGCATTGCTCATATTAATATCTAAAATACCTATTTCAGGTGGTGTTGATTTAACCACATTACCGCCAACGACCTCACCTAATAACTGACATCCTAAACAAAATCCTAAAAAAGGTTTTTGTAAATCTACCACAAATTCTTTTATTTTATTTTTCTCTTCAATGAGCCAAGGATATTCTTCTTCCATCCATGTATCCATTGGTCCACCCATACAAAACATTCCATCAAATTGAGCTATATCACTTGGTATTTTTTCACCTTCATCTAACTCAATTGTTGTAAGATTAAAATTATCTTTTTTCATTAAATCGAGAATATACCCAGGTGTTTCAATGGCTATATGTTGAAGTATAATTATATTTTTACCCATTATTTTCTAAATATAATAACTTTTTTTTTAATTTAATTCCACCCAAACTAGAAAATCCGCCAAGAGTTCCATCAGAACGAACAACACGGTGACATGGTACTACCAACAAATGTTGATTTAATCCACACACATTACCAACAAACCTAGGTGATGTTTTAAATTTTTTTGCAATTTGACCATAAGTTTTTGTTTTACCGTAAGGGATACTTTGTAGTTCACGCCAAATTTTTTTTTGAAAATTTGTTCCTTGTAAAAATATATTAAGATTAAATTTTTTTAATCGCCCGTTTATATATTGTTGTATTTGATTTTTAACCTTTATTAGATTCTTACTCTTACCTTTATTAATTTTTTTTCCAAATTTTATTGATATTAATTTTTCATCAACTTCTTTAATATTAATCCATCCAAAATTTGTCTTAAAAGATAATTCTTTAATCATAAA
>CAYQFB010000031.1:0-7368 GCA_964416705.1 uncultured Alphaproteobacteria bacterium | reverse complement strand
ATTTGTTTAAAGCAGGTGAACTTCTAGGTCTTCAACTTATTACTGCTCACAATATATATTTTATTAATGAATTAATGAAACTAATAAGAAACTCTATAAAAAATGACTCTTTAGATAAGGCAGAAAAAGAGTGGTTTATTTAATTTGAAATATTTCAGATAATTCATTAAGCAGCACTTCTCCTAATTGATCTACATCCATAATCGTTACTGCTTTAGAATAATATCTTGAAACATCATGGCCAATACCAATAGCTATTAATTCTACTTCCTTTTTACTTTCAATTTGATTTATTATATCCCTTAAATTTCTTTCAAGATAATTTCCTGGATTTACTGATAAAGTAGAGTCATCAACAGGAGCACCATCACTTATAACAATAAGAATCTTACGCTTCTCCTGTCTATTTTTTAATCTATTATTAGCCCATATCAAAGCTTCTCCATCAATATTTTCTTTTAAAATTCCCTCTTTTAAAAGCAGTCCCAAATTCTTTTTTGATCTTCTTGAAGTAGAATCTGCAGATTTATAGACTATATGTCTTAGGTCATTTAATCTACCAGGGTTACTTGGCTTACCATCTTTGATCCATTTTTCTCTGGATTCACCTCCCTTCCATGCTTTAGTTGTAAAACCAAGAATTTCAGTTTTGATAAGACATCTTTCAAGTGTTTTGGATAAAATATCACTACATAAAGCTGCAACTGTAATGGGCCTTCCCCTCATAGATCCAGAATTATCAATTAAAAGCGATACAATAGTATCTTTAAATTCTATCTCTTTTTCTTGTTTATAAGACAATTTGTTTTGAGGGTTAGCTATTATTCTTGATAATCTAGAAGTATCTAAATACCCATCTTCCATATTAAAGTCCCAATTCCTGCTTTGTTGAGCAAGGAGCTTTCTTTGAAGTCTATTTGCTATCTTAGTTATTAAAGGTAAAAAAGAGAAAACTTGTTTATCTAAATTATATCTTAATTTTTCTAACTCTTTTTGATCACAAAGTTCTTGAGCATTAATAACTTCATCAAAATTTATTGTATAAGATTTATAATTATCAATAATATTAAAATTTTCTATTTTAGGAAAATATTCAATTTCACCTTCTGAGGAGTCTTCACCAATTGCATTATTTTCTTCCATTGATACTGTCTCTTGTAAATCTAATGTGCTTGTATCAGTTTCTGTTTTACTTTGACTATTTTCATCATTATTTTTTTCATTACTTTCATCATTTTTATTTTGATCATCTATTTCATTATCTTGATTTATGTCGTCTGAAGTTTTTGTATTTTCATTATGATCAAAAAAACCATAATCCTCTAAATATTTTTTAATTTTTGATCCAAAAGTTTTTTGATTATCGATACATGCTTTTAATTCATTAAAAACTTTTTCATAATCATCACCTATTTTTTCTTGAATAATTTTTCTATTTTTTTCATTATAATGACCTAAATTTAAATTTAAAAATTTTTCATATGCGACATATTTAAAGGCTTCAGGAATTTTAATCTCTTTATTATGATAATTTTTTTTAATATCTAACAAGTGTTTTTTTGTAATATTTGATTTAATACCCTTAAAGCTGATTGATCCTTTTGCTTCAATTCTTGATTGCTCAACAGCATTAAAAATTTCATTTGAAAAATCATTATTATTAAGAAAATTATTATGTATTTCTTTAGAATGAAATCTAAATTCAAGAGCAAGAGAATCTGCTTCAGCCCTGATATAAGTTAAGTTTTTTTTTATACTCTCAACATTAGGTTCGGTTAAATTTATTAGATTACCATCAATACAAGAGATTTCCTTTGTAAAATTTATTTCTACTTGATTATTTTTACTAATAGATTTTGTAGTTGCAGTAAGTGATTTTTTAAATTCTTCTAAAATATCCTCATTCTTTAACATTCGCTACCTTTGCATCTGAAATATCAATTCCAAATGAGCGTTGAAAATATTCCTCAATGATAGGTCTTTCAATTTCATCACATCTGTTAAGAAATGAAAGCTTAAATGCATATTCGATATCATTGAATATTAAATAATTTTCAGCCCAAGTTAATACTGTTCTTGGACTCATAACAGTTGAAATATCCTCATTCATAAAACCGGATCTACTTAAATCCGCCGTTGCTACCATAGATTTGATAATATCTTTGCCATTTTTATTATTTAATTTTTTCATTTTACTTAAGATTATCTGCTCTTCTTCAATATTTGACAAATAATTCAAAATGGTGACTATATTCCATCGATCCATTTGACCTTGGTTTATTTGTTGAGTCCCGTGGTATAATCCCGAGGTATCTCCAAGACCTACTGTATTTGCAGTTCCAAATAATCTGAAATATTTATTTGGTTTAATAACTCTTGATTGGTCCAGTAGAGTTAATCTACCATCTGTTTCCAAAATGCGCTGTATAACAAACATTACATCAGGCCTACCTGCATCATATTCATCAAATACAAGAGCAACTGGATTTGAATACGCCCATGGTAAAATTCCATCTTGAAATTCTGTTATTTGTTTACCATCTTTTAAAACAATAGCATCCTTTCCAATTAAATCAATTCTACTTATGTGACTATCAAGATTAACTCTAACACACGGCCAATTTAACCTTGCTGCAACTTGTTCAATATGTGTCGATTTACCTGTTCCATGATATCCCTGAATTAGAACCCTTCTATTATTAGCAAATCCAGCAAGTATTGAAACTGTTGTTTCTGGATCAAATCGATAGCTTAAATCAATTTCAGGAACATTTTCACTTTTTTTATCAAATCCAAATACTTCAAAATTACATGTTACTCCAAAGATATCTTTTGTATCAATTAATTTACTAAGTTTGGTTTCCATTTTTTTTAATAAATTTTTTTAATAATAGTTTGTAAGATTCGTTTATTTGTTTAAATTTTTCTTCAGCATTTTTATTATTTCCATTTACATCAGGATGAAAGATTTTCACTAACTTTTTGTAATTTTTCTTAATTTTTTCAAGAGAAATTGGAATTTCTAGGCCTAAATCATTTAATGCTTTTGTATCTTCTATGTTTAATGTTTCATTAAGTAGCTTATTTTTAAAGTAATTATCATTTACTTTATCATCTTCATTTTTAATAAAATCATCAGTATATCTATTAAATTCATCAAAAACGTTCATATAATTACCTTTAAGAGGCCAAGAAGGTCTATCCCAAACAGTATCATTTCTCATAGAGCTTTCAATTTGATCTACAGACATACCTTTGTAAAAATCCCAAGATTTATTATAAACTTTAATGTGCTTTAAACAAAAATAGAAATATTCATTTAACATTATTCTTGATTTTGGAGCCCTATACTCACCCTTTTCATTACATTTATCAGAGTCACATTTTTTAAAAGAATTTTTTTCCCAAGATAAATTATTTTTTTTAATATCAAATCTAAATTTGTTCATAACTTAATATATAGTCTATAATTATGAATCGCACAAAAAGAATAAAAAATATTTTAAAAAAATATTTTCATGATCATACTGTTATTGTTTTAGATAACTCATATTTACATAAAGGTCATAATAATTTTGATGGAACTAATCAAACTCATATATTAGTCCAACTTAAAAAAAACTGTAAATTAGAATTAAATAGATTAGAGGTTCATAGAAAAATTAATTCTTTATTAAGCAAAGAATTTGACAATGGTTTACATTCTTTAGAAATTAAAATTATTTAATTGATTTAATCTCGATTTTAGAAATTTGTTTTCTTGAGTGAGATAAAATCTTGTAAATAAAATACTCATCTCTTACAGTTTCTCCAAATAAAGGAATTCTTTTAGCAATTTCTAATATATGGCCAGAGATTGTTGAAGCTTCACTTAAAGGTGAATCAAGATTAAAGTGCTTATATAAATCTTTAAGATTTTTATCACCATTTGTAATAATATATCCATCATTTAAATTTTTAAATTGTTCATCAGCCAAATCAATTTCATCAACTATTTCACCAACTATTTCTTCGATTATATCTTCAAGAGTTATAAGACCTAATAGCTCACCATATTCATCTACAACAAATGCAATATGCTCCTTTTTATTTTTAAAAGAAGCTAATTGTTCTAAAAGATTGGTTGTCTCGGGGATAAACCAGGGTTTTGATATTTTATCAAAAATTATTTCCTTAGAACTTTTTTGTTTAGATAAGTCAATATTTAATGCCCTTACATTTAACAGACCAATTATATTTTCAGGATTATTTTTCCAAAAAGGGATTCTAGTGTATCTTGAATTGTTTATTTTTTTTATAATTTCATCAATATGTAATGAACTGTCAATTGAGTAAATATTTTTTCTATGAGTAAATACTTCTTCTACAGTAGTATCATTAAGAGTAAGGATGCTTTGTAGCATATTTTTTTCATGCTGTGAATCAGGGCTAGAAGTCTTATACATATCAATTACCCCTTGAAGTTCTTCCTCAGATTGCTGATCATTAAATTTATCATCTTCTTTTTTTTTATTTAAGAAAATTTTTTTAACAATTAAATTTATTAAAAAAATTATAGGATAAAGAATTTTACTTAGATAAAAAATTATAGGGGCAATTTGTAATGAAGTTCTGGTCGGTTTACTTAATGAATAAGTTTTAGGTAATATTTCGGCAAAAATAACTATTATGATTGTCATAATCATTGTTGCATAAAATATTCCAGTTACACCAAATAAATCATAAAGAACTACAGTAGCTAAGGATGAAGCTAGAATATTTACTAAATTATTAGATAGTAATAATGAAGAAATAACGTTTTCCATATTATCAAGTATTTTAAGAACATATTTCGCTTTTTTATCACCTTTTTTATACTTCAAAAAAATTCTTGGCTTAGATGATGCGGTTAAAGCAGTTTCAGATCCTGATAAGAAGCCTGAAATAACTACAAGTAAAGCTAAAAATATCAATAGTATAATTGTTAATAAAGACATTATATATTTTATTTAATTAATTTTTTTATATTCTTTAAGCTAATATTATTTTTTAAAAAAGCATTACCAATTTTTTTAAGTAATATAAAATTTATTTTACCATCAATATTTTTTTTATCTTTATAAATAATTTTAAATATTTTTTCATCATACATTTGTTTATCCATTATTGGTAATTTATTATGTATAAAATGATTTTTTATTTTGAGTAAATTTTTATATGATAAATAATTAAGATTATATGAAATTGTTGAAGCGATAATCATACCTATGGATATAGCCTCACCATGAGTTAATTTTTTGTTATATTTGTAGTATGTTTCAAGAGCATGACCAAAAGTATGACCAAAATTAAGTATAGCTCTGGAATATCGATTTTTTAACCTTTCCTTTTCATCTTTTAAAACATATTGCTTTTTTATTAAAATGCTTTTGTAAATAGCTTTAGAAATAACTTTATAATTTAAATTAAATATATTTTTAGAGTTTTTATCTAACCAATTAAAAAAATTTTGATCGTAAATTATACTATGCTTAACAATTTCTGCATAGCCTGAGAGCAGTTCTCTCTTAGGTAAAGTTGATAAAAAAAGTGGGTCAATTATTACTAATCTTGGCTGGTAGAAAGTTCCTATAAGATTTTTACCAAACCTAGTATTTATTCCATTTTTTCCACCAATTGAACTATCAACCTGAGAAAGTAATGTTGTAGGAATTAATATAAGATCTATACCTCTTAATAAAGTGCTTGCAATAAATCCAGATAAATCACCCATTGTTCCGCCTCCTATTGCGACTAAGACAGTTTTCCTATCAACCCCTTTATTAAGAATCTTTTGAGTTAATTTAGCATAAGAGTTAAATGTTTTAATTTTCTCTGAACAGCTAATACATATATATTTTTGTTTTTTATAATTATTTATTTTTTGGAAAACATTAAAAACCTTTTTGTCAATAAGAAAAATAACGTTATTATTATTAGAAATAATATGTTTTATTTTTTTCTTAATTGAGTTTGTCTCTATTTCAATAGAATATTTACTTTCCTTAGTTAAAATATTTATTTTTTTAATCATATATTTGAAAATTATTTTTTAGTTCATTAATTGTATCAGATATTTTGTTATTATTTTTGATTTTTAAATCAGCTTCTTTATAATAATTTTCTCTTTCTGTTATTAATTTATTTAGTTTTTTTTTTATATTTATATTGTTAATTAAAGGTCTATTTTTAGAGTACTCTAACCTTTTTGATAAGATATTTATTTCTACTTCAAGATATATATTGTATGAGTTTTTTTTAATAATATTTCTTAAATTTACATTATTCATTACTCCACCACCTAAAGAAAAAACATAATTTTTTTTATGTAGTATCTTACTAATATAATTTTCCTCCAGCTCTCTAAAAAAAATTTCACCTGACTCACTGAAAATTTGATTAATTGATTTTCCAGTTTTTTTCTCAATAAAGGAGTCCGTGTCTATAAAATTAAAATCTATTATTTTTGCAAATTTTTTTCCTATTAAAGATTTTCCTGAACCCATCATTCCACAAAACGTAATATTAAGTTTATTATAATCGCTAAATATCATTTAAATTTACTTATCTTATCTTATTATTGACAAAATTTAGTTAGAAAAAGAAATAATTTTAAAAATGTGCTAATTCCTATAAGAGACATTATTTATTTAATATTATGAAAACACCATATATTACTTTACTCTTTTTTGCAATTTTATTGATATTTTTTTTAATTTTGTATTTTATCAATATACCTTCACCAAGTAAAACAATTATAGAAACTTATCTTTTAGAGGTAAAATAATGTTTATTAAGCTAATTTTTATAACTCTTTTTGTTTTTTCATTTACCCTTAAGGCCTCTGAAGTAACTATAATTGAATTACATAAGAATAAAAGCTTAGATCAGCTTGTTTTAGAAAAAGAAAATAATATTGAAAATAATAATTTAGAAGAAAATTTTGATAACAATGACTCTGGAAATGAAAGTATTGAGGTTTTAAGCACTTCTGAAGAAGGTAATTCTGAAAATAACCAAGATGAATCAGATGAGACAATTATTTTAGATGATAAAACTAGTGTTGAAAATGGGAATTCAGAAGCAGTTACTTTAATCAATTCTGAAAATATATTTGATATAGATGAAAAAATAATCCAATATCATTTAGTTACAATTAATGAAATTAAATCTAAAACATTAAGCAAAGAATTTGTAAAGATTTTATCAAGTTCAACTCCAGCAAATCAAGAAAATGATAATAATAAATTTTATTTCATTATTAAAAAATTATATGAAATTGGTGAAATTCAAAAAGCATATAATTTAATAAAAGAAATTAATTTAGATCTAGTATCTAAAGAAGAACAC
>CAYQFB010000030.1:0-7415 GCA_964416705.1 uncultured Alphaproteobacteria bacterium | reverse complement strand
ACTGCCAACCTGACCCCGATACAGTAGGCGTACTCCGATAACTCTGTTGCGGACAACCCACCAAAACCAAACTTGCCAACAGAATAAGGATGCGGTTCATCCCCAAATAATACCCCTACTGCTGAAGGGAATCTAATGTGGGTGCTATAGACAGGAGTTAGCGTGGGTGGGGCGCAGCGCGTTAATCTACTCAAAAGGATTCGATTAATTCCCAACATCCCACTAACACCGTAAACGTTTCTGGTTTATTGTCCTTCTCAAGGTCAGTGATGACCTTTTCTGCGAATTCCAGTTCAGACATGGTTACTGGTTCTCAAATTTTTGGAAGGGGATTACTTGTTGGCGGTAAGTGATTACTGACAAGACCCCTGCCTACCTGAGAATTCAATCTCGACGAATAAGGGAAGCGGAGAAAACTAAATGAAGATCAGAACCAGTTTCGCCGTATTAGTGGCCGTCGCCCTAGCGGCGGGTTGTGCGCAGACCCAAAGGCTTCCTCAACCATCAAAATCCCAGTATCGACCTGTGAATGAACCGACGCATGGACAAGTTCGTTATATGCAGGCTGGAGCGCCGTCTATCGAGAAGGTATATCGGGAGGCCGGCTACAAGCAGGCCTATGAAGCCTGCGGTGGGTCTTATCGGATTCTCAACGAATGGGAAGACCCATACTACAACTACTTCAACTACGCCTGCGTTAATTGATCCGAAATGGAGTTATCCCCTTTGAACCTGCAGCCGCCATTGCCGTATTCCTCCTAATATTTTCTGCGTTCAAGTCAGTCGAGCAGTGGGAGCACGATAACGGTGGCCCCACTTTTGAATCGCAACGACTAGAACATGCTCTTGAAGGACAGCTGTGGAAGGAACAGACGGGCTACGATTCATACGGTAATTGCGTATCCAGCTTGTGTAATTAATTTAATAAAATGCTTGCCCCCCGTTGACGGATCACCGTTCCGCTCGAGCCACGGCCGCAACGGGTGGGTGGGCTTTCACCGCCCTTCGTACTTCCACCACTTATCATTTCCAAGGGGGGAAACAATATGAGTCTCATCAACTGCGAGGTCTGTGAAGGTGCCCTGTCGGAGGTCGCCGTTACTTGTGTCCACTGTGGACATCCGCGACTGGTAACGAAAATCGATGATGAGATACACACAGTCTTTGAGCGTGCAAAAATCTTTATAAAGAAAGAAAGGGAGCGGATTTTTGCAGTGATAATGCTTCTGCTTATTATGGGAATACCTTTCTATCTACCACTGTTGGTGTAGCGGTCAGTCATGGTTGCTCTCCTGTTGGTTCATACCCATCCACCAAATATCCCACCGCAAGCACAACCATTGCAAGTTTAACTGGCGTTTCAGTGCTGTGTTTTCTTTCTCAAGGTCAAAGATGCGCTAGCATCGTTGCTGACCTGCAACGCTAGCGATCCTAACGCCACCGCGTTGCGGTGTCGCAGTGATGACCTGTGCTGCGAATTCAAGTTCGCTCATTGGTGGTTCTCAAATTTTGGGGGCGTAGCCTTCATCCATCACAGGCACACCCTTTAGGTTTAGAGCAGTTGTAGGTTTTCTTGATACAAGAGTCCCCACAGGCTTTACCTTTCTTGCATACCTTACAACAGGCGATAGGAGCCTCTTCCTGATCTAGCCTTTTGCCCTTCCTCCAATCCCACGGGGCCACAAACTCCCCTGCCCACATCCCTCTTTTGGCGGCTCTGGCTTTATCTTCCTCTGGGACGTATTGCTTGGAGTATTTACGGTAGGCAAGGGCTAATCCTTCATACACCAGCCTTGCATTAACGTTATACCCATCGACAAAGCAATTGGCGATGAGCCTTCCATAACGGTCTTTGGTATCCCCGAGACACCTGACTTCCTTGGTGTAAGTCCAATCTCTTAGGGTTTCAGTGGCTTTGTAACCACAACGCCATGTGATACTGGCTTTCCTACAGGTTTGATTCTTCTCTGGGGTATCTATGCCACTAAGACGAATCTTCGTGCCACTGATGGTGATGGTGTCGCCGTCTACGATTAAGGCTGTGCCTGTGAGGTCGGCGCTGGCGACACTGCTCAATGTCAAAGCCATCGCAACTGCGAATAGTTTCTTCACTCCCAACACCCCACTAACACCGTAAAGGTTTCTGGTTTTTCGGCAAGAATATGTCTTAATCAACTTCTATTCTGCATATTTCCAAGGCTGATCTGTGTAGATACGCTTACCCGACCCTTCTTTGATGATATGAATATCTTCTGTTAGAGAATTATTGCGTAACTTACCTGATTTCTTGGCTTTGTATTTTGGAAACTTGATCGTGATATCGGAAAACCAAAAGGCGCAGTAGTTTTTTTGTTTTGATTTTAGCCGCGAAGAACCAACGTAATTTCCACCCTGTGCGCAAGAGGCCACCTCTAGATCACTATCGGTATCAAAATTGCCTAAAGCAAAAGTCATAGGCGCCCAATTTTCGGCGACATGGAATTTTCTCCGCGCAGCATTCATTGCTTTTTTAGTCTGGTTCTTGAACCACGCGTTACCGTAGTTCTTAAACCCACTTCCGGTGTTGATCAAAAACCCATTGGCTGCGGTCGCATTCTCAGTCCCTAGTGATTTTGCCCAAGTATCTGCATCGGTATAGAAAATATCTGTCAAACCATCTTTGTTTATGTCAACGAACTTGAAGTCGTAAGGCGCGCTTAGCTTGATATTCCAACGCTTAAGGTACTTAGCTGTCTTATCTGAGAATACCCCTTTGCCATTGCTAATCAGCATCTGCAAATGACCGTAATGAGGCCAAAAGGGTGTCTCACTAATTCCTGGGACTTTTTTCCCGTCAGTCTCCCATGGTCGGGAAACGCGAATCAGGTCCATCTTCTGGTCGTTGTTGATGTCGAATGGAATTAACCGGATATCGTGAGAAAGGTAACCAGGCCTATTTACATTCTTATATAATTTCCTGATCTTGGATTTTCCTTTAGATGTTTCCCAGTACTCGGTTGGCAACTTGATGCCTAGATCATCTCTTACATAAATAAACTTGTTGTTCGTTTTGTAGACCTCTACTACCATGGTGTCTTGCCATCTAAGATAATCTGTAATAATCAATTCGATATTATCGTCGGCATCAAAGTTACCTATCGCAATATCCGAACCCTGTTGAAGGCCAACACCTAGGCCATCGTAACAGCACTTCGATCCCGCATATTTCAGTCTACGAATTAACAGCTTTCTCTTTTTGTACGACACAACATATTTCCCTTTCCCACCATATCCAGTACCCACAAAATCAACCTTTCCATCTCCGTCCAGATCACCTTGACCTGCACCGTGGTACCAGACTTTGGGTGTAACCATCTTTCGGGTATGAGGCCCCTTCTTGTTGGAAAGGTAAACGTAGGAAGGCATGTGATAATCGGAATCCGTTCCACCCCAGAAAATCACATCATCCTTTCCGTCGTTATTCAAATCATAAATCTGGGTGATCTCAGCACTAGTCTTATTTGGTCGGAAATATTTCTTTGTAACGTTCTTACCATTGACATCAACAACCGCTGAGCGAAATTTCGATCCATTTCTAATGTGTCCAGAATAAATTACTTCATCTATCCCATCACCATTTAGATCGGCAGCATAGAGATGACGTTGTCCGGTGAGATATTTTTGTCCGGAATAGTAGGGGATCGGCGGCCCCAACTTGGTCGGTCCACCTGGCTTTGCAGCGCTAGCGGACTCGACCAGCGGAATATCGATGGAAAACCCTACCGATAGAAGAACCGCACTGGCAAACAGACGTTTCATCCCGCTATCTTATTCCCAACAACCCACTAACACCGTAAACGCTTCAGCCTTTTCTGCGATGTCTGGTAGTTGAAACCCCAGTAATGATCGTCTGACAATAACTCCAATGGCGCTTCGGTTAGCGGGCAATCAAGGTGCCGTAGGTTCCATCACTCCAGATCACCAGCCAGTCGATCTTTTTGTCTTTATTGGCGTGTAATGCAACGATCTTGGCTTTCCGGCTATTACCACTGACTTTGGCAAATATCTTCGTGGTTAAACGCTTGAACTTACCGTTGCCCTTGTTCATCCATATCTGTTTGTGGGCATCTTTCATCGAACCGTTGTAGTTGTGGCTGTAGTTACCCACTAAATCGGGGCGTTTATCGCCATTTAAGTCCACGACCTGTGGCGCACCAAGAAGCTTGTTCCAGACAGTGCCATCGTAGTTCCCCCTTGCTGGGGAAGCATTGAAAATTTGCCAGCGTTTGACCTTGCCGTTGCCAAGATTCTTCAGGATCACTATGGGATTGGTGCCAGAACAGAAATCTCCACATTCATAATAAACAAGACCATCAAGATCACCGTCGCCGTCCAAATCAGCGGCCTGTGTGTCGGCCGCCCAAAGTGAGAATTTTCTACCTAATTGATCTGGCCATTTACCGGGACTGGGTAGTGTCTGCACCTTTTTAAACGTGCCCAGTTTGCCACCGGTGTTCTTGAAGACCAGTATTTTCCCAGAGGCGGATGGATAAGGATCCTTTAGGTTCGAATCAACGGCGTTCCCGTTGGCTGTAATAACTTCTGGTAGACCATCTTTATCGAGATCAATCACGAGAGCAGAATAAGCCCAGCCGTGTTTTGGAGACAGGCGAGGTTGGGTCCAAGCCATTTGATCAAAGCACCTCTTTGGCATATCTGATTCTTCATAATAACGCTTGCAACTAAACTTCCCACGCCCGTTGTTGTAAGTAATGAAAGTGAAGCTGTTTGCATATACGAGATCGAGATCACCGTCGTTGTCGATATCTGCCAACGATCCAGAGTGATAAGAAATTAGTGGTGTCTTTCTTGGGCCGGCTTTGAGCTTTCCGTTTGGTCTAAGTTGGATGATGGGGAGTTTGTAGGGGGTGTACATATGATTCGTATTCAGAAGCAACCAGTCAGCTCGGCCATCTCCCGTGATGTCGGCCAGCGTACTCTTACCATTCTTGTTGGGATCATAGGCGATTGATACATGCAAGGTATCGCCATTCTTCCAGCTCAGAGGTTTGCCAGTAAATGCCTGCTTGGTCTTCAGGTTTAGCCTGCCTTTACGATCGTTCAGAAATATCTCTGAGCGACCGTAAGACCTTCTACACCCAGCCTTATAGGTACATTTGGAGAGGTCACAAACTCCGTTTGGTTTAAACATGCACTCATCACGGACATGCACGCCACCACCATACCCCACATCGGTATAGCCATCCCCGTTGAAATCGTGAATCACAATGCCACGGGCAGAATCTTCAAACATCTTGTACTCCACCTTTCCTATCCCTTTCAGATAACGATAGGAAGAACTGACCTTACCCGCCGCAAAAGCAGTTGTAGTACCTACAAACGGGAGGTCAGTGGAGAACACCACTGATAGAAGAACTGCACTGGCAAATAGGCGTTTCATACCACCAATATACCTTACAGTCGCAGTGAAATTATTAAGGCTATTGTCTGTCTTGATCAACGGTAGAGATAGTCAATGCCCGCCAGTGGTTAATCAAAGAGGAGCGTGTGGTCAGGAAGTGACCGCCCCTGAGCAAATTGTTGTGTCATCAGTCTCAAATGGCGGACTGGGATTTTGAAACACCGGATATTGGTGCTCTGAAAATTACGGGGCACGTCACAAGCCACCGCACCGCCCGCCCATCGTTCCCCATTTCTTTCCATTGGGACAGATGGTGGATGATTCAGCAAGCCAGCGGATGCTGGCTACTGGGCACCAATCCCGAGCTGGGCAGGCTTGGGAAGAGCCTGGAGAGATACTTTCGGGCGGCAGGCGAGCGCCCTGGCCGCGTGATCTCGGGATCTGGAGGAGGGTGGGGCCAAAAAAACCGGGGGACGTCGCGCGGACAGATAGGAAGGAATGTACTGACTACGGCAATTTTTTGGATGTACACCAAGCAGGGGTATGGTCGATAGGATGCACTAAGAGAGGATATCGACCAGTTCCAGTTGGATCTGTTGATTTCCTTTTGACCAGATAATTTCATCGCCGATCACCCGACCACTTAGCTGTTTTCCTATCGGAGTCGCCCAACTGATCCTGCCCTGATCTATATCTGTTTCGTCTTCACCAACCAGGGTAAAACGGTACGACTGACCTGTTTCGTCCTCGAGCACGGCGGTGACGCCAAATTGGACCTTGTCGGGTGATGCCGGCGGCGTCACAGGTAGTGCTCGGCGTACTCGCTCTAACAGATAACGCAAATCGCCTTGCGCCCTGGCAACCTGAGCTTTTTTATCCAGCGTATCTGTTTTCAACAGGGCAGCAATACTATTTTCCAGAGCCTGAATTCTGTTTTTCAGGTGCAAAAGACCCTCAGGCGTGATGTAGTTCGGTAGATCACTGTGTTGTCGTTCGTATAGCGGTTCGACAACCTCATCACCATCAGCTTCTCTGACAAAGGCTCTGTTCATAGGTAGTTTGCACGTATTAGTCCGATACTCTTAGCCGACCAGAATATTCCTTTTATACGAGTTAAGCCTAAGGCTCAATCACAATCACACCATTATCGAAGTTCGTCAACTGCTCAACGCCATCTTCATGCAGAAAAACCTAATGCACTGATTGACGCCTTTGAGGATTTTGCCGAAACTGCAGGTAACAACTGCGGGTTTTGACTGTCAGGCAAATCCAAGTACGATAGACCCATGAGCCGAATCCTTATTCTGTTGGCTCGTTGTTTGTTCTCTATCCTCAATAATTATTAAGGAGTTTATATGCCATACAAAATAATGATGTCTATCGCAGCAATAGTGCCTCTAATATTTTTGATTGCTTTTGTTGTTGTACCGCAATTTTTTGTTTTACAGGCGTTCCCTGCTGCCGAAGGGTTAGGTTTGGAAATTGGAATAACTTACCGATACATTATGGCGGGTATGTTATTCATCGTTGTGTGTCTTTTATTTCAATCCAGAAAAGTTGAGAAAGTAGATAACCAAAAAGAAATTCTTTTGGGTGTTTCTATCGGTTTCGCTGTGATGTGTGTTGTCATAATTCTTGCGGAAGGTCCCCTTCGTGGTATTCCGTTGCCCGTGCCGCCAGTGATAGCGACAGGAGCACTCGCAATACTTAGTTTCTGGTCACGGACGAAACTAAGCTAATCTAATTAAGCTAATCTAATAAAGAAGGTAGTCAGATCAGATGAGATTAGATTACTTTGACCTAATTCAAAAGAATCGATCGAAAGCCCCGCTAAAGCGGGGCATTCTTTTGGCAAGATAACCCACTGCGGTGGGCTATCTTTATGGGTAGCCCTTACCGATAAATCTAAGCAACAGCGTGGCACTAACAACACCACTCACCCAGAGAAGGAGGATGAAGATCGGGCACTTCATTCAGGCTTTAGGTTGTGGCTGTTGGCAGCCCTAAATCGCCA
>CAYQFB010000029.1:0-7586 GCA_964416705.1 uncultured Alphaproteobacteria bacterium | reverse complement strand
ATATTGTGAGCAGTAATAAGTTGAAGACCTAGAAGTTCACCTGCTTTAAACAAATGATGAATATATGCTACTGAATAGTTTTTACATGTTGAGCAACTACAATTATTATCAATTGGAGATAAATCATTAGAAAATTCATTATTTTTAATATTTTTCTTTACTGATTTTCCTCTAATCAATGCCGAACCATGTCTAGCTAGTCTTGTAGGGCTCACACAATCAAATGTATCAATACCACTTTTAACTAAGTTCCAAATATCTCTTGGATCTCCTATTCCTAAAAGATGTATTGGGTGATTATTTCCTAATCTAGGAGCAGTAAAATTGACAACTTTGTACATCTCTTCCTTTGATGATCCAAGACTACCTCCAATAGCTATACCAAATGTATCAATTTTATTTAAATTAAAATCTATACTTTCCTCTCGAAGATCCTCATAAATACCTCCTTGAACAATACTATATAATTTTTGTTCTCCTGCTGAACCAAAATTAGGTTTAAATTTAATATCTGAATTGAAACGATTTAATGATCTAGTTGCCCATCTATGACTTCTTCTCATTGAACTTTCAGTATAAGATTTATCTACATGAAAAGGAGTACATTCATCAAATACTAATATTAAATCAGCACCAAGATTTCTTTGAATTTCAATTGATTTCTCTGGTGATAAAAATTTAAATGATCCGTCAAGATATGATTTAAATAAACTCCCCTCTTCACTAATACTTAAAAGTGTCTTGTTTCTTTTAATATTAGAACTTCCCTTTATCTCATCTGCTACTGAACCATGACCTAATGAAAATATCTGAAATCCTCCACTATCTGTCAACATTGGGCCGTTCCAGTTTAAAAATCTATGTAATCCGCCATGATTTGCAATCAAATCACTTCCTGGCTGAAGCATCAAATGATATGTATTTGATAGAATAATCTGGGTGTTATTCTCTTTAGCTGTACTAGTGGTTGATGATTTTAAAGCACCTTTAGTTGCACAAAAGATAAATGCCGGTGTATTTATTTTACCATGTGGTGTAGTTAATGTTCCAGTTCTCGCTTTATTTTTTTTTGATTGATATTCAATCTTCCATGAGAAGTTTGTCATTTTCTTGGTAAAAATATTTTTGATAGATACATAAAAGGAGTATCAATTAAAGCTATAAATATTCTAAGTATATAAGTTCCAAAAATATAAATCATAATAACATTGTAAAAAGTTTCAGGATTAGGATTTAAAATAATCCAAGCAAGAATACTAAATACAGTATTATCTACTAAAGAAGATAAAATTGTAGAAAGATTATTTCTTAGCCACAAAAATCTATTCATTGTTAAATTTTTGATATTTGAATATATCCATACATCAAAATATTGACTTGTAAGATAAGCAATCATACTTGCGATAAAAAACCTAGACATAGGTGCGAATATATTTACTAAACTATCTTGAGCCCTATCATTTGCAGATGGATTAAACCCAATAGTAATCAACATAACAATTGTAATAAATAAAAAACTAACAAAACCTATAAGTACATTTTTTTGTGCTTTATCTTTACCAAAATGTTCAGATAAAATATCAGTACATAGGAATGTAGAAGAGAATAATACAGTCCCTAATGCTACTGGCTCAGGAGAGTAAAAAAAATCTACATTTTTTAATACTTGGATGTTGCCAATTATTACTGCCAAAGCTGAATAAACATAAAGTCCAGCAAAACTAAATAATTTTAAAAAAATTAAAATTGATGAAAAACAGAAAAGCAACATTATAATCCATACTACAAAAGTATTTAATGAGCCCAAATATGACGTAAAATTGATAAAGAAATCCATTTAAGGATTAGTTGTTTTGACTCAGGATAGTTTTTTTTAATTTTTTAGCTTTTTCAGGTAATTTACTATTAGGTGTAGATACTAAAAAATCATCTAATCCACCTTTTTTTTCAACAGTTCTAATTGTGCTTGCTGCTACTTTAAGTTGAATTTTTTGACCCAGTTTGTCACTTATGAAAGTTATTTTTTGTAAATTTGGAGCAAATCTTCTTTTTGTTCTATTTTTGGCATGACTAACGTTATTGCCAGTCTGAAAGGATTTTCCTGTAAGTTCACACTTCATACTCATAATGAGAGGGTTTAGTAAATATAAATGACTATTTGTCAAGCAAAGTTAAAAAGAAAAATTTTCACATAAATACGTAGGTTTAAAGTTCCATTTCTTTCTATTTTCTATGTTTTTTAGACCTATTTCTAAATTATTTTCAAACAAGTCTTTGTGGATACCATTTGATATTAGAATACTATCGATGCCAAAATTTGTGGCACCTAAAATGTCATGATCTAGTGAGTCACCTACGGCAACAATTCTTGATAGTTCTAATTGATTAATTTTCTTGCATGATTCTATGTATATTGCTTTATTTGGTTTTCCTAAAATAACAACTTCTCCACCCATATGCTCGTATAAATCAGCAATAGTCCCCATACAAAAAATATCTTTCTCATTATTGTTTTCAACAGTTACGAAATCAGGATTAGCACAAAACATAATTAAATTTTGATCTAAAGCATCATTAAGAATTGTAATATAGTCTAGAGGTTTAGTATTTTCAAACGGAGTACAAGCAAGAATAAAGTCAGCTTCCTTAACATTTGAAACAAAATCAAATTTTTCTAAACCAATTCTAAAATCTTTACCATCTTCCTTGGAGTTATCATAAATATGGAAACAGTTTTTTAAATTAGCATCATATTTACTAGAAAAATTAAATAATTCTTGCCAGATCATTTCACCGCTAGTCATAATTTCTATAAAATCATTTTTATTAAATCCTAAATCTTTTAATCGATTAACAGAACTAATTTTTCTTTTTGAAGAATTGGAAATAATGATTAGCTTTTTATTTTCTATGATCAGTTTGTTTATAGCATTAATGGCATTCTTGTAGCCTTTATGACCATCATGCATTACTCCCCACTGATCTAAAATAAAAAAATCATATTTATCTAATATTTCAGAAAAGCTATTTATTATTTGTGTCATTAAGATGATTTTCCAATAGCCTCTGATACATTTTTATACCCATCAATTATAATCAATTCATCAAGTTCTTTTAAAATCTTATTTATTATTTTAGGACCTTGATATACCAAGGCCGTATATAATTGAACTAAACTAGCTCCGGCTTTTATTTTTTCATAACATTCATGACCACTTGAAACTCCTCCTACTCCTACAAGTGTAATTTGGCCATTTGTAAGGGAATACATTTTTTTTAGAAGAATTGTTGAATTTAAAAATATTGGTTTACCACTTAATCCCCCTACCTCATTTTTATAACTAGAAATTAAAGTGTCTGGACGTTGAGTTGTTGAATTTGAAATTATTAAACCATTAACATTATTAGCGAGTGACATTAAAGCAATATCTCTTAATTGCTCATCATTTAGGTCAGGTGAGATTTTAATAAAAATTGGTTTTTTTACCAGTTCTTCAATTTCTGATTGTTTTGCTTGAATTTTTTTTACTAATAGCTCTATTCTGCCACGTAATTGCAAGTCTCTAAGGCCAGGTGTATTAGGTGATGAGATATTAATAGTTATATAATCACTATACATGCCAAGTTTTTCAATACAATATAAGTAATCATCTATATCGCTTTGTGTTGATTTATTTTTCCCAATATTAATACCAACTATCTCATTAATGGCTTTATTTTTATAATAAGATTTTATATTTGATAAAATTTTTTCACTTCCTTTATTATTAAAACCTAAATGATTAATTATAGCTTCATCTTCTAATAAACGAAAGATTCTTGGTTTTTCATTACCTTGCTGTATTTTTGGAGTCACTGTTCCAATCTCAACAAAACCAAAACCATAAGAAAACATTTGATTTATTACCTCAGCATTTTTATCAAAGCCAGCAGCTAATCCTATTGGATTGTTAAAATTTATACCTAGTATTGTTTGGTTAAGACTCTTAAATAATTTTGTATGCTTCCTGTTTAAACTAAGATTTGATCTAAGAAGTTTTATTGTTAATTCATGAGCAGTTTCAGGGGGTAACAACCTTAATAAATTAATTAACATTATCTAAGTTTTTGAGTTTTTGATCAATTATTTTAATTGTTTCTTCAACTCCGTATAATTTAATAAATGAACCTAAACGTGGTCCTTGTTCTTGACCTAATAAAACTTGATATACAAGCTTAAAAAATTCTTTTAAATTTTCAAATTCATGATTTTTACCTACTGCATAAAGCAATGTTTGAATTTCTTCCGAAGAAGTATCTTCATTTATTTTGTTTTTTAATACATCTCTTATATTTTCAAAAACAGCTTTATTACTATCATCAATATTCAAGTATTTTTTATGAGGTAAAACAAAATCATTATAATAGTTGATTGAGTAATCAATTAAATTATCAAATTTAGAATTATTTTGTGGATTAATACTTGCATCATACTGATTAATAAATCCCCAAATTATGTTTTTGTCACTAGTATTACATATACTTACAAGATTTGTCAGAGAATTGAATGTAATATCTGATTTAAAATTTATTGGTTTACCTGAATGAATGTGCCATACTGGACTATCAAATTTTTTCTGATCATCTAATCTATCATAACTATTGCAATGAGAAATATATTCATCAACAGTCTTTGGAATTACATCAAAAAATAGTTTCTTTGCAGATTTTGGTTTTTGATACATAAATAATGATAAACTTTCAGGAGAACCGTAACGCAACCATTCATCAACACTAATGCCATTACCAACAGATTTTGAAATTTTTTCACCTTTTTCATCTAAAAACATTTCATAAATTAAATTAACAGGAGATTTTTTACCCACTGCTTTACAAATTTTAGATGCTAAATCGACACTCTCGGTAAGATCTTTTCCACACATTTCATAATCTACACCCAGCGCCATCCATCTCATAGCCCAATCAACTTTCCATTGTAATTTACAATTTCCACCCGTTACCAAAACTTCTACTTTTTTATTATTATGTGGCTCTGTAAAGATAATACTGTTACTTTTTGGTCTGTATTCATCAATTTGTATCTGTAAAACATTTCCAGTTTTTTTACTTATTGGCAAAAAGGGACTGTACGTACTTTTTCTCTCTTTTCTTAACGTAGGTAAAATTATCTCAAGTATCTTCTCATAATTTTGAAGAATTTCAATAATTGTATTATCAAAAAAACCGTTTGTATATTGGTCAGAAGAACTAACAAAATTATAATCAAATTTAAATTCATCTAAAAAAGATCTAAGTTTTGCATTATTATGATGACCAAAGCTCTCATACTTTTCAAAAGGATCGGGAATTGAAGTTAGAGGTTTACCGATATATTCATTCAACATGTTTTTATTTGGAATATTATCTGGAACTTTTCTTAGTCCATCCATATCATCTGAAAATGCAATTAATTTTGTTGGGCAATCGATGAGAGACATTAATGCATTTCTGACCATGGTGGTTCTAACTACTTCACCAAAAGTTCCAATATGTGGTAAACCAGAAGGTCCGTAACCTGTTTCAAGTAAAATATGACCTTTACTTGGAACCTTAAAATTTTCTAAACCACCATTCCTTTTTATTATTTGTTCAGCCTCCTTAAAGGGCCACGATTTTAAATTATTATAATATTTTAAATCTATTTTACTCATTATAATTTGCTTTTATTCTAATTTTTTTACCCAATAGCAATTTTAAAGAATTAATGAAATTAAAACTTTCTTGATTCAATTTGCTAAAAAAAACATTTTCCACCTCAATTACATCATTTATGATTTTTTCAACAATAATGATACCCTCTCTTGTTAATGCTAATTTATTTGATCTGTTATCATTTGGTGTCATTTTTTTTATTAATTTCTTTTTATCTAATTTTGTCAATTTAGCACTTACTACAGATTTATCGATAAAAGAGTGTTTAACTATATCTACTTGATTAATCTCAGATAAAAATTTAGATAAATTATATAGAGTCTCTAAAATTAGATATTCATTAAAAGAAAGATTGAATTTAAGAATTTGCTTACGAATACTAGATTGCCAGAGATTGGATGTCTGCCAAATTAATAAACCTATTCTATTCTCATTAAGAGAAGTGTCTGCCATTTGTATACAAACTATTTGTATACAAACAATAATAATTTGTAAAGTGTTTTTTAGCTTTTTTATCTACTCTGAAGCTAGCTCCAATTCAATTCCATCTAATTCCTCAGAAAGGCTTATCTGACAACTTAATCTAGATGTATTTCTTACATCAAAAGCTTGATCAAGCATGGACTCCTCATCATCATCTTTAGAACTAATCTTTTGTAGCCATTTATCATTTATATACACATGACAGGTAGCGCATGCACAACAACCGCCACATGCTGCTTCAATATCAAGACCAGCATCTCTTAAAATTTCCATTAGAGTAGAGTTAGAGTCACCCTCTAATTCATGTTTATTTCCATCTCGGTCAGTTACTCTTATCTTCATTAAACATTTAATTTTTTGTGCAGATCTTTTGATGATGTGGTGTAACGAAATACATTTTTTTTATCTGGAAAACAATATTTAAAACATTCTTGAGCCATTAAAGCAGCTTCATGAAAACCTGATAAAATTAATTTTAACTTTCCTGGATAAGTATTAATATCTCCAATCGCAAAAATTGAAGGTACTGAAGTTTCAAATTTCTCTGTATCAACTTTAATTAAATTTTCCATTAAATTTATACCCCAGTTTACTATTGGTCCTAACTCCATTTTTAATCCAAAAAAAGGCAATAAATAATCAACTTCAAAACTCTTTATTTCTTCATTATTTTTTACTAACACTTTTATTTTATCATTTTTCAAATCTTCTATATTATGAATTTGACCCAATAAAAAACTGACTTTTTTGTCTTTTTCTAATTTAAGCATTTTGGAAACAGAGTCAGGGGCTGCCCTAAATTCTTTTCTTCTATGCATTAGAGTGACATTAGCAATTTTTGATAATTCATTTGTCCAATCTAGCGCAGAGTCACCGCCACCAACAATTAAAAGGTCTTTGCCTTCTAAAATAGATTTATTTCTAACTGCATATAAAATATTTTTTTCTTCTAGATGATCAAAATTTTTAAGAGGTATTTTACGAGGAACAAAGCTTCCTGCTCCAGATGCTATTACTATACACTTTGCTCTAAGTTTTTTGTTGAGGCTTGTTTCAACTAACCATTCATTTGATTCCATTTTAACAATTTTTTCTACTTGCTGGTTTAAATGATATACTGGCTTAAAAGGCTTAGCTTGAGCCAATAAATCATCTGTAAGTTGCTGACCTGTAATTGAAACTCTAGATGGTATGTCATAAATAGGTTTTTCCGGATAAAGTTCCGCACATTGACCACCTGGTTTATCTAAATTATCAATTACATGACAAGAAATATTTAATAAACCTAGTTCAAAAATAGCAAATAATCCAACTGGACCTGCACCAATAACCACTACATCAGTTTTTTCAATCATGGCATTTAAATAACTATTTTTATTACTATTTCTATATAATATATTAACTTTATGCAA
>CAYQFB010000028.1:0-7649 GCA_964416705.1 uncultured Alphaproteobacteria bacterium | reverse complement strand
ATTTCACCCCAACCAAAAGTAAACATAATTACTTTTCGTTATCAGAATTATTCTCTATATTTTTATCTTCTTTTTTATCTTCATCGCTCATACCTTTTTTAAAAGATTTAATTCCTTTAGCCATATCGCCCATGAGCTGAGGTATTTTACCTCTACCAAATAATAATAACACAATTACTAGTACAATTAAAAGCTGCCAAATGCTTGGTGTCATAAATTATCTCCTTTTATGAATGCTCATAACGTATAATTTGAAAAAGTAAAACTCTATAAACGACAAAAAATCAAAGAAAATTGAAGATTATGTAATTATGAGGGATTTTCTTTTGATATAAAATCTTCTAAAGTTTCTTCTTCTTCAACTTCCAGGTCTTCTGTAAGATTATTTTTACTAGCAATATCAGTAATGGTTGCAATTGCTGATCTTTTTTCTAAAAATCCACTAGCTTTTAATTCATTTTTGTTAGGTAAATCTGAAATGTTTTCAATTCCAAAATGTTCTATAAATAGATCTGTAGTAACCCATAAAGCAGGTTTTCCTGGAATATTTTTTCTTCCAGATGGCTTAATCCACCCAATTTCCGTTAAATGATCTATTGAACCTCTACCCATTTGAACGCCTCTTATATTTTCTATTTCAGATCTAGTTATAGGTTGTTGATAAGCAATTATTGATAAAGTTTCAATTGCAGCTCTAGATAATTTTCTTTTTTGTGTTTTGAAAATTGTTAGTTCATCTTTAATGGTTTCTGAAGTTCGAAAAGACCATTTATTACCAGTCTTAATTAAATTAATGCCTCTACTTTCATAAAAAATCTTAAGATCTTCAATTTCTTTCTTAAAATTTTTTTTATTAATCATTTTTTCTTTTAAATCTTCCTCTAATACAGGGTTTCCTGATGCAAACAAAATTGCTTCTAATATTTTTGTATCTCTATTAATGCTCATAATTGTCTTAATTTTACAAAAATGTTTCCAAATGCATCATTCTGTTTTACATCAATAAAACCATTTTTAGCTAATTCTAATGAAGCAACAAAATTAGATGATAAGATTGATTTGTTAATTATTTTATTACTATTAAATTTTGGAATTAAATTTAAAAAATTTGTCCATTCAGTTACTTCTCCAAAGATATTTTTTAATCTTTGTATAGCATCATCTACTGAATATAATTCTGAATATTCTATAGTTAAATGGCTAGGTCTTTCGTCTTTTTGAATAATAACAGAATATGCGCGAAGTAAATCAAATAAAGATGATGAATATGTAATATTATATTTTACTTTAACACCTTCTGATGAACCCCCATAAAATAAATCTCTTCCGATAAGAGATCTAGAATATAATTTTTGCGAAACTGATTGAAAAGCTTCTAGTCTTTGGAGTTGAAATTTCAGAGCTTCTTCCAATTCTTCAGGTGTATGATCATCAGATTTCTCATCTTTTGGAAGAAGTAGCCTAGATTTTAAATAAGTAAGCCAGGATGCCATAACGAGGTAATCCGCGGCAATTTCCAAGTGAATATCTTGAAATTGATTAATAAAATTAATGTATTGATTAGCTAATTCCAAAATTGAAATTTCAGTTAAGTCAACTTTTTGTTTTCTAGCTAAATCTAAAAGAAGATCAATTGGCCCCTCGTATGCATTTAGAGTAATATTAAACTGTTTTGAAGAGTCTATTTGATTAATCTGATTATTAATATTAAGCATATTTTATTATAAATATTGAATATGATTCTGGCTAATTAAAATTTTGATGTATCTATGATTAAACAGTTATCAATTTTAGTTAAAAAATTTAAACAATAATTTTGAGCATCTTCTCTATCTTTAAAATTTTTGTATATTAAAAAATAATCAATTCCAATATCTGAGTTTAGTCCCAAAATATAGAAGTCTTGTAACTTATATATATTTTCATCATATTTAATAATTTTTTCTAAATAATTTTTTACATTATCAAGATTAGGATTAGAATAAAACTGTATACTATAAAGTAAATTTTCTGGTTTATTAATTTTGATATTATATATTTGTTTGAATTTTAAGTTTAAGCTTTTTTTATCAAGATTTTCAACTTTTTCACCTCCTCTATCTTTAGGTATAATATAAAAAATTTCTTTATTTTCTTCAATTATAATAAAAGTATTATTTTGATTTATATTAAAAAAATAAATTACAGTAATTAATAATAGTAAAATAAATAAAAAAAATAATTTTTTTTTAAATTTTGGTTTATTTTTTTTAAATATGCTCCTAGAAATCATTACATAGTTTCGTGATAATCAATCCCAATAATGTTAAAAATATTTTCAAATACTATTCTCATCGATTGTAACCATAACAGTTTTGCTTGAGTTTTAATAATATTTTTCTCATCTATAAAACGAAGAGACTCGTTTTCTTTACCTTTGTTCCAAAAAGAATGGAATAAAGTTGACACATCTTCAATATAATTTGTTAAACGATGGGGCTCTCTTGTAAGTGATGATAATTTTAAAATATAAGGAAAAGATAATAATTTTAATATTATTTCAATTTCGTCTTCAGATAAATAATCAATAATTTCATTAAACTTATTAAAAGATTTTATATTAATTCCTAAATCATTTGCTTTATTTATTATTGAAGATGATCTTGCATAAGCATATTGGCAATAAAATACTGGGTTATCTTTATTTTTTTCAATTACTTTATTTAAATCAAAATCCATAGAAGTTTCACTTTTAGTGGAAACCATGAAATATCTTAGTGGATCTTTACCCACTTGATTATAAACTTCTTTCAGGGTAATAAAATTGCCTGCTCTTTTTGACATTTTTAAGATTTCATTATTCTTAATTAATCTAACTATTTGACATGTTACTATTTCTAGATAATTATCTTTATTAGAAATTGTTTTTAAGATTGACTTCATTCTTGGTATATACCCAACATGATCTGCGCCCCATATATTAATTAACAAATCAAAATTTCTATTAAATTTATCTAAATGATAAGCAGCATCATTTGCAAAATAAGTCCATTCACCATTTGATTTTTTAAAAGCTCGATCTTGATTGTCTAATATTTGAGATGACTTAAAAAGTAACTGCTCTCTTGGTTCCCAATCACCTATATCATCACCTTTAGGCTTTTCTAAAGTTCCATTATAAAGTAATCCTTCTTTATTTAATATTTTGAATAAATCATCTATGATTTTACTTGAAACTATATCTGTTTCAAAAGAAAATTTATCAAAATTAATATTTAAAAGCTTAAGATCATTATCAATAAAATCGACTAAATTATTAACTGCAAAATCTTTAAAATAATTTTCTCTTTCTATTGAGTCATTATCTAACCACTTTGTATCATCTTTATTTTTTATTAATTTTGCTATATCAATTAAATATTCCCCAGGATATTCATTACTATTCAATTCTATTGACTGTCCAAATAGTTCCAAATATCTTTTGTATAAAGAATTACCAAGTATATCTATTTGAGAGCCTGCATTATTTACATAATATTCTCTTGTAACCTCATATCCAGTATATGAAAGTAAAGAAGATATAACATCACCTAAAACTGCGCCACGCATATGAGCTACTGTAACTGGTCCAGTAGGATTTGCAGATACAAACTCTACATTTACCTTTTTTCCAATACCTAAATTAGATTTTCCATAAAGATTTTGCTGATTTAACAAGTAACTTATTTGATCCAAAAGAAACTCTTTTTTAATATTTATATTTATAAAACCATGATTTGAAATCTCACATTTTTTAACAAAAGAAAGATTATAAATGTCTTCAATCAATTCATGTTTTAAATTAAACTTCTTGTCTAAAATATTTTTAATAGCAACTAAATAAAAATTAGATGAAATATCTCCCTGTCTTGACTTTGATGAAAAATCTATGCTGATTGATTTTCTATTAAAATTACTAAGTAGTTTATTTTCAACACAATTATCTGCATATTTATTAAAATAGTTTAAAAGTAATTCTATGTGATTATTCATATAAATCCTTATGTAGTCTTGATGCATATCTATCAGTCATACCTGAAATATAATCACAAATTATTCTTTCAATGGGCTCATTTATGTGTCGCCAATCATTTGGAAGTTTATTTGGAGAATTATAGAAATATTCAAATAGATTGGAAATAATTTTTTCTACATTTTTTCTTTTATCTAGTAGATTTTGATGATTATAAACATTTTCAAATAGAAATGATTTTATATCCTTTGAATTTGAGGTCATTATAGGTGAGAAAGTAACAATAAAATTATTATAATTTTGAAATTCTTCTTTAGACTTAATATTTAAATTAAATATATTTTTATTGGTTTGTTTATAAATATCCTCAATCATAATTGACATGCTTTTTCTTAAGACCTGAAACATTAGTAGTTTATCATCAATAATCTTATATTCTTTTTTCAATTGGTTAATAATATTTTTAAAAAAAACATTTTCTTTGAGCTGATCTATCGATAACAAACCTGCCCTTATAGCATCTTCAACATCATGATTATTGTATGCTACATCGTCAGAAATTGCTGCAATTTGAGATTCTAAAAAAGGCTGTTTATTTAGTGATAAGTCATGTTGTCTATTATATAAATTTGTATGGAAAGGTATTTTATTCAAAACTATTCCATTGTGTTTTACAATGCCCTCAAGACTCTCCCATGTCAGGTTTAAACCATTAAAATCAGGGTGTCTTTTTTCGATATGAGTAAGAACTCTTAAGGTTTGATCATTATGATTAAAACCTCCATGATTTTGCATAGCAATATTTAGAGCTTTCTCACCGTTATGACCAAAAGGTGGATGCCCTAGATCATGAGCTAATGCAACTGTTTCACCTAGATCTTCATTTAATTTTAATAACCTACAAATAGATCGAGATATTTGAGATACTTCTAAAGAGTGTGTTAATCTTGTCCTGTAATAATCACTTTCGCTTTCAATAAATACTTGAGTTTTAAATTTTAATTTACGAAAAGAACTTGAATGAATTACTCTAGATCTATCTCTTTCATATGGACTTCTGTTATGATCAGAGTTATTTTCTTTAAATAAACGACCTTTACTTGTTTTAGGTGTGGCGGCTAAATGGTCAAACATTGCAAATTTTGCTATAAAGTCTAAATATAGAATAGTATATATTGATTTATTATGAATAAGATAGAAATAACAAACAATGCTCAAAAACATATTGCATCTGTTTTAAAAAAAGACTCCGCTAGTTATTTTAGAATAACTGTTTTAGGTGGTGGCTGTGCTGGATTTCAATATAAATTTGACTTCGAAAACCAGAAGAATGCAGATGATGTTCTAATCAAAGAAAAAAAAATAAATGTGGTTATTGATGAAACTTCATTGGAATTAATTAAAAATTCAAAAATTGATTATGTACATGAGTTGATCGGTTCTTCTTTTAAGATTATAAATCCTCAAGCATCATCATCCTGTGGTTGTGGCACGTCCTTTTCTATTTAATGAAAATTTCAACATGGAATGTCAATTCTGTTAATGCTAGAATTGAACATTTAGAAAAATTTATCAAACAAGATCAATCTGATATCTATTTACTTCAAGAGTTAAAAACCATTGAAGATGGCTTCCCAAAAGAAATAATAAAAAACGTGGGATATATTCCATATGTAAATGGACAAAAAGCTTGGAATGGTGTTGCTATTTTAAGCAAAGCCCGTTTGAATATAACAAATACATCAATCCCAAAATATGATGATCCAAATGCTAGATTTATTGAAACTGAAATAAAATTAAAAAAAATAAAAAAAAATATTAAATTAATAAACATATATCTTCCAAATGGTAACCCGATTGAGACAGAAAAATTTGATTATAAAATTGAGTGGATGAAAAAATTTAATAATTATATTCTAGATCTAAAAGATAAAAACACACCAATAATAATCGCTGGCGACTTTAATGTTATTCCATCAGATGATGATGTATATTCTCCTGAAAATTACAAAAATGATGCGTGTGCACATCCTTTAACAAGAGAGCAATATAGAATTTTAATTAATATGGGTTTTACTGACTTAGTTAAACACTTTATTGCAGGTAAAACAAATTGGACTTTCTGGGGTTATAGGGGTGGAGGATGGCAAAAAGGTAATGGCCTTAGGATTGATCATTTTTTAACTACTGCAAATATTACGGATTTAATAATAAAAGTTGAAGTAAATCGTGAACCTAGAGGGTGGGAAAAAGCTTCTGATCACACGCCAGTTACAATTACATTAGAAAATTAAATATCAGCGTAAGTATGTGTTTCTTCTTTTGCACCTGGTTGCGTAACAGCACCTTCATAAGCAGGACCAACAGTTTGTGCATATTTCCAGATTGATCCAGAATTATGATTAGTAGTTCTTGGTTTCCATTCTTTTTTTCTTTTAGCTATTTCTTCATCTGTTAAAGAGACGTTTATTTCTCCTTTGATTGCATCAATTATAATTTCATCACCATCTATTAGAAGTCCTATCATTCCACCAACTGCAGCCTCTGGTCCCACATGACCAATACAAAATCCTCTTGTACCTCCAGAAAAACGACCATCAGTGATCAAAGCAACGGTTTCACCCAGTCCTTGTCCATAAATTGCCCCTGTAGTAGAAAGCATCTCTCTCATTCCAGGGCCACCTTTCGGTCCTTCATAGCGAATAATTACTGCATCACCAGCAACAATTTCATTTTTTAAAACTGCTGTTAATGCATCTTCTTCACAATCAAAACACTTAGCTTTACCTTTAAAAGAAAGATTTTTTAAACCAGCAATTTTAGAAATTGATCCCTCTTCAGCGAGATTTCCCCACAAACCAACTACTGAACTATGATCACTTATTGGATTATCACATGAATAAACTACATCTTGATCTTTAGGAAATATTACGCTTTTATGATTTTCTGCAATTGTTTTGCCTGTAACAGTCATGCAATCTCCATTTATATAACCACCGTCTAAAAGAGATTTAATTACAATAGGAACACCCCCTACTTCGTAAAGATCTTTTGCAACATATTTACCGCCTGGAGACATATCACCAATGTAGGGAGTTGATTGGTAGATTTCGACAACATCACTTAAAGTAAATTTTATACCCGCCTCATTAGCAATAGCCGGTAAATGCAATGCGGCATTAGTAGAACCACCAGTAGCAGCAACAACGACTGCTGCATTTTTTAAAGACTCTAAAGTAACTATATCTCTTGGTCTGATATTTTTTTCTATAAGATTCATTACAGCTTTACCACTTTCAAAACCGTAATTATCTCTTTCTTCATAAGTTGCAGGTGTCATAGCAGAGTTAGTTAAAGCTAATCCTATAGCTTCAGAAATGCAAGCCATAGTATTTGCTGTAAATTGTCCTCCACATGATCCAGCTGTTGGACATGCTACTTTCTCAATATTTTTTAATTCATTTTCATCAATTTCACCTGAAGCATGTTTTCCTACTGCTTCAAAAACATCTATAATTGTAAGATCTTTACCTTTATATTTCCCAGGTAAAATAGTTCCTCCATAAATAAATACTGAAGGAATATTCAACCTAACCATAGACATCATTAATCCTGGTAAAGATTTATCGCATCCTGCTAATCCTACTATACCATCATA
>CAYQFB010000027.1:0-7663 GCA_964416705.1 uncultured Alphaproteobacteria bacterium | reverse complement strand
AAATACCTATTTTTTTCTCATTATATAAAGTGCTTTTTGTTACTATCGAAATGTATCATGCTCCATTCTATGGCTGGATCCATGATTTATCAGCACCCGACCCTCTTGGCATTTTAACTCTCTTCGGTTTGATTCCTTGGGATGTTCCTGGAATTTTATCAATAGTAAATATTGGCATTCTTCCAATTATTATGGGCCTAACAATGTGGCTACAACAAAAATTGAATCCAGCACCGGCAGACCCAACACAAGCTAAAATATTTGCATTACTTCCTTTTGTTTTTACTTTTGTATTAGCTGGTTTTGCAGCTGGATTAGTTTTATATTGGTCGGTAAACAACATTCTATCAATAGCTCAACAGTGGGTTATACAAAGAAAAATACTCGCTAAAAATGAGTAGTAAAAATAAGTCTTTAAATAATTTTTTTAATTCAAATAAATTTATTGGATCTTTTCAGTCTTACAAAGATATTATAAAAACTAATACTGTTAATGATTGTTGTTTTATTGGAAGGTCTAATGTTGGAAAATCAAGTATAATTAATGCAATTACCAAAACAAAAAATTTAGCCAAAACAAGTAAAACTCCAGGCAGAACTCAATCCATAAATATTTTTTTGATCAACAATAATATTAACCTCATTGATTTGCCTGGTTACGGTTATGCCAAAGTTTCCAAAGTAATAAGGGATAATCTTGGAATCCTAATCCAAGAATATATTATTAATCAATTAAATTTGATTCATGCATATGTATTAATAGATGCCAAAGTGGGTGTAAAAAATAGTGATATTGATATGTTCGATTTACTAAACGACTCAGATAGATATTTTTCAATTATTTTTACTAAAATTGATAAATGTTCCAAATCATATTTATTCGATTTAGAAAAATCTATGCAAAGTTTGATGAAATCTTACAGCAAATATTTTAATAAATTTTTTTTTACTAGCACTAAAAGATTTGAAGGAATAATTGATATTCAAAAAGATATCTATACTTTATCTAAGCAAAAATGAAATTTGATTTTTTATCAGAGAGCGATCAAGCTTATTTTATCCATAAAGCATCAACGTTAGTCGAGGCATTGCCATTTATAAGAGAGCATAGTGGAGATACTATTGTTATCAAATACGGAGGTCATGCTATGGGAGACGCTAAACTTGCTAAAAGTTTTGCAAGAGATATTGGTTTAATGAAAGAAGTTGGAATATTTCCCATAGTTATTCATGGAGGAGGACCTCAAATTGCAAATAAATTAAAAACTAAAAATATAACTTCTAAATTTGTTGATGGCTTACGAGTAACTGATACTGAAACAGTAAAAGTTGTTGAAGATGTATTAGCCAATGAGATAAATGCTGAAATAGTTAAAGCAATAAGTGACTCTGGTGGAAAAGCAATTGGATTAAGTGGAAATAAAAATAATCTTTTAAGTGCAACAAAATTAAAAGTAGAAGTCAAAGACTCAGATTCAAATATTGAAAAGATTGTTGATATAGGATTTGTGGGACAACCAACAAATGTTAATACAAGTTTAATTAAACAACATATTAATGCAGGTGATATTCCTGTTATTGCTCCATTAGGAGTAGATGAAGACGGTAATTCATATAATATCAACGCTGACACTGCTGCAGGTTTTATCGCGGGTAAACTCAAAGCAAGTAAATTATTACTTTTGACAGATGTTGCTGGTGTATTAGATAAAGATAAGAAATTAATTCCTTTCCTAAAGCTTGATGATGCAATTGAAATAGTTAATGAAGATTTTGTAGTAGGAGGCATGAAACCAAAAATTACAACATGTATAGAAGCTATGAAAAATGGAGTGACTAAATCTACAATCCTAGATGGAAGAATTCCTCACTCATTAGTATTAGAATTATTCACTGAGCATGGTATTGGGACCCAGATTTATTCTTAAAATATGAGTAGTTTAGAAAAAAAAATAAATAGTTGGATATTTGATCTTGATAACACACTCTATTCTGCTGATAGCGGAATATTTCAACAAGTTCATGAATTGATGGGAAAGTTTGTATCTAGCCATCTAAATATAGATATTGAAGAGGCTAAAATAATACAAAAAAAATATTATAAACAGCATGGAACAACATTAAAGGGAATGATGGATAATCACGGTGTTGATCCTGATCATTTTCTAACTGAGGTACACAAACTTGACTACTCTATTGTTGGTCCAAACCTTAAGCTTAATGAAGAATTAAAAAAACTCGAAGGACGAAAAATTATATATACTAATGCAAATATGCAACATGCTATTAACATTTTAGAAAAAATAGAATTATCAAATTTTTTTGATGAAATTTATGATATTAAAATGGCAAATTATATACCAAAGCCAGAAATAGCTCCGTATGAACAAATGATTAATCAATTTGATATAAATGTAAAAAGCACAGCTATGTTTGATGATATTGCTAAAAATCTAGTACCTGCAAAAAATGTTGGCTTTACTTCTGTTTGGATTGATGCAGGATATGAAAATTTTAGTGATGATATTAAAGCATCAAAAAAATATCTTGACCATGAAACAACTAACATAACCAAGTTTTTAGAAGATGTTAACAAAGGAAAAATATGAGTGAATTAAAACAAATTATTGAGGAATCTTTTGAAAAAAGGAATGAAATTAACTTTAATACTAAAGGTGAAGTGAGAGAAAGTGTTGAAGAAACTTTAAATCAACTTGATCTGGGCAATATACGTGTTTGTGAAAAAAATAATAATGATTGGGTAGTTAATCAATGGATAAAAAAAGCTATACTTTTAAGTTTCCGATTAAACGATAATGAAATAATAAAAGCTCCCCATGCAACCTGGTATGATAAAGTGCCGAGTAAAACTGCAAATTGGACAAAAGATGATCATGAAAAAGCTGGTTTTAGATATGTACCAGATGCTGTTGTAAGAAAATCTGCTTTTATTGCTAAAGGCGTTATCTTAATGCCATCTTTTGTAAATTTAGGAGCTTATGTTGATGAAGGTACAATGATTGATACATGGGCAACTGTAGGTTCTTGTGCACAAATTGGTAAAAATTGCCATATATCTGGTGGCGCAGGTATTGGAGGAGTTTTAGAACCTCTTCAAGCCAATCCTGTTATAATTGAAGACAATTGTTTTATAGGAGCAAGAAGTGAGGTGGCTGAAGGTGTTATCGTCGGAGAAGGTTCTGTATTATCGATGGGTGTATTTATTGGTGCATCAACAAAAATTATTGATAGAGCAAGTGGAGAAGTTCATATAGGAAAAGTACCTCCATACTCCGTTATAGTACCTGGTTCAATTCCGGGTAAAAAACTATCCGATGGTAGTGAAGGTCCAGGATTGTATTGTGCAGTAATAGTAAAAAGAGTTGATGAAAGAACCAGATCTAAAACCTCAATTAATGATCTGCTGCGTGATTAATGACTGAATTTAATTTTAATCCTATCAAACTTACTCAAGCACTAGTTAAATGTCGGAGTATTACCCCAGAAGATGATGGCGCATTACTTCTAGTGCAAGATTATTTGAGTTCTCTTGGATTCGATTGCTCACCATTATCATTTTCAGGAAATGGATCTTATGAAGTTAATAATTTATTTGCAACTCTTGGTTCAGATGGACCACATTTAGCATTTGCTGGTCACACCGATGTGGTTCCTCCAGGAAATGAAAGTTCATGGAAGTATCCTCCTTTTTCAGCAATCATTGAAGATGGCAAAATATATGGAAGAGGAACTGAAGATATGAAGAGCAACATTGCATGTTTTATATCAGCTACAGAAAAGTTCTTGAAAAAAAATAGTAAAAATTTTGGTGGCAAATTATCATTTATAATAACTGGTGATGAAGAAGGTGAAGCAATAAATGGAACTCCGCAAATTATGGAATGGGTAAAACAACAAAATATTAAAATTGATCATTGTTTGGTTGGTGAACCTACATCAAATTCTAACATTGGTGATAAAGTTAAAATAGGAAGACGAGGGTCTATTAATTTCTTTTTAACAGTAAAGGGGGTTCAAGGACATACAGCTAATGGTCATAGAGCTGAAAACCCAATACATTATTTAACTAAACTTATCTCAAATATTTTAGAAAAACCTCTAGATGAAGGAAATGAATTTTTTTTGCCAACTGCTATACAAATTTCAACTTTCGATGTTGGTAATCCTGCCCACAATGTAATTCCTGAGTATGCCAATGCTACAATTAATATACGTTTTAATAATCTTCATACAGCAGAGTCTTTAATAGAGTGGTTAAATAAAAAAATAGACTCAATCTTTTCAAATAAGATAAATGCTACTTGCAAAGTAAGACATGAAATTAGTGCTCGTTCTTTTTTAAATAAACCAGGAAATTTAAGTAAGATTGTATCTAAATCTATATCACAAGTTACTGGTAGAAACGAAGAACCTGAACTTGCAACAGATGGAGGGACGTCTGATGCACGATTTATCAAAAATTATTGTGAAGTTATTGAACTTGGTATTAGGAATCAAACATTACATCAAATAGATGAGTTTGTTTATTTAAATGATCTAGATGAATTAACTAAAATTTATTATCAGATTTTAGAAAACTATTTCTCTAAAAACTAATAACCATTTTCAATTATAACATCACTTTTAATTTTTCCTTTTTGTCTAAATTGCTCAAATTTTGAAAAAATATAATCAATTGAAGAGTCTACATCAGTAATTGCGGCAACATGAGGTGTAATTGTAATATTTTGATTTTTCCAAAATTTATGATTTTTTGGTAATGGTTCCGTTTTAAAAACATCTAGAGAGGCAAAAAAACTTGGATTTCGTCCAATATGTTGCAATAAATCAATTTCATTTAATGAAGACCCTCTGCCAATATTAATTAATAAAGATTTTTTTTTCATTTGTTTAAGGAAAGATTTATTTATTAAATCTTTTGTTTCTTTTGTGGCAGGAAGTATTGAGACTACAATATTTGATAATTTTAAAAAAGTTTTTAAGGAATTTTTATAATAAACTGGAATTGATGGCCTTCTTGTTTTATTAGAATTTTTATATCCAATTACATTATAGCCCAATAATTTTAAATTCTGAGCTATAAAATTTCCAATATAACCAAGCCCCAATACACCTATCGTTAATTCTTTATTTAAAGCAGTGTATCTTTCATCTAACCATATTTTTTTATTTTGTGCCATAAAGTAATCGTTGATTTTTAATTGGTAATTTAAAATTTGAGAGAGTACATGATTTAGCATACGTGCTCGCATGTTTTGATCTTGTATTCGAATTATTGGTGTTTTTTTATAATTAGATAAATTTAATATATGATCTACACCCGCTCCTAAGGAAAAAATAATCTTTAAATTTGTTAATTTTTTTAAAATTTTATCTGGTAAATTCCATACTAAAGCTGCTTCAATTTTCTCCAATTGAATATTATCATCTAGTGTAAAAATTTTATGAGATTTAAATCTTTTTTTTAATAATTTTAAAAATTCATCCTGATTTGAAAAAGTACAATGATATAAAATATTCATTAATTTTTTTTATCAATATTATCAATGATATGAAGATATTTTTTTATTACATTGCTCCATAAGAAATGCTTTTCTGCTCTAGTCTTTGCATTTTGACCAAGTTTTTCTAATTTTGTATGATCAAAAAGTATATTTTGTAAGGCAGAATATAAATCATTTATGTTTGTAAGAATTAATCCTGTTTCCTCATGAAGAACAGCCTCTGGTGTTCCTCCGATATTTGATGCTAAAGATGGAATGCCATAAAAGGCAGCCTCAAGATACGATATGCCAAAACCCTCTATCGATCTTTGCTCCGACTCATCAGTTGTAGGCATTAACATTAGGTTAGTTTTTTTAAATAAATAATTTTTTTCATCATTATTAATATTACCAACAAAAAGTACATTTTTTTGAATATCCAATTTTTTAACTTTTTCCTGTAAATTTGCCAACTCATCCCCTGACCCAGCAATCACATAAAGAATTTTTGGATATTCATTTTTTAACTTTGCTATTGCTGACAAAACCTATGAGTGTCCTTTTCTTTTTTCTAATCTTGCTAATGTAACTAATATGGGACTACCACTTAATTTTGGAATAATTTTTTCAGGTAAATTAATGTTATTTTGAGCTCCAGGATGTATGCAGATAATTGATTGATTTGTTATACCTGTTCTTTTAACTAATTCTTTCGTATAGTTGGAATTACACACGATATGAGAAATTTTGTTCAGCGTAGAAGTTACTCTCTTCTTATGACGAGAATTTTTAGTTATAATTTCATTTCCATGCACAAGGCAAATAGATGTAATCGATAAGTCTTTTATAATATCTATACTTAACTCAAAACTTTTCCAACTATCACCAATGATACAAGTCACTTTTTTTGTATTTAAATATTTTTTTAACTCTGATAACTTTTTTCTCTTACGAAAAAATTTTAAACCACCAATTCTATTAATTAGAAAATTATTTTTATGACTGACATCATATAAAGTATCTTTAGATTTATTATGTTGATCAGCTAATACTAAAACTTCATGGAACTTACTTAATTCAAGTGATAGATTTTCAACGAGATTTTCTATACCCCCTACTCTTGGAGGAAAACATTGGGTTAAAATAATAATCATATTTATAGCTAACTATCTTGAATTAAACGTTAAGTGTATGATTAATTTTCATAGAAAATCATTTTTTAAATAAAATTAGAATTCCTTATAAAATAAATACAATTTGATGAATTTATATATGCAATAATTGCATATAATATATGTATTTAACTTGTTTGATTTGCATATATAAAACTCTTATATAAAAGGCGAAAGGATAATAAATGATTAAAAATATACTTACTTTTATAAACGCTACTTACAAAGCTGTAAATGTTTATGGTTTTGATAACGTTGATCCTCAGATAGTGAGGTACTTTAGAACTGAATATGGGCAAGAGTGGAAATCAGCATTAAATGAACATTTATACCAAAAGATGAAAAGCAATGATAAAAAAGCTGCTTAAAATTTTTTTAAGATCATTTACTTTTGATTATGATCGAGAAAAGATTGAAAAATATCTTTCTCAGTCTTCTAATACGTATGATTTAGAACAAAGAATGCGTGAGCTTGATCAACAAGGTAAATATAATCAATTTTACACATAATTCTTACCTGAGCTAGAGAGGCATAGTTACTTCCTGTAACCAAAGCTGCTCCTCTTGGGTAAGAAATTTTGACAAATTTTCATAGACTTTTTGGTGATACACATTAATCCAATCTAATTCTTTGTCATTAAGCATATCAGGGTCAATTAGATCTCTATCAATTGGTGCCCAAGAAATATTTTCAAATTTAAGTTCGTTTTCTTTATCTTCTTTTACAATATTTATATTTTCAATACGAATTCCATATTCTCCTTCTTTGTAATACCCAGGCTCATTGGACAAAATCATTCCTGGCAATAATTCAGCACTTGGAAACATACTCTTTTTAGAAATACGTTGAGGTGCCTCATGAACACTAAGAAAACTTCCAATTCCATGACCTGTTCCATGATCATAATCAAAATCGATTTCTTGTAAGCTTTTTCTTGCCAAATAATCTATATCAGTTCCTTTTGTGCCCTTTTGAAATGTATGAGT
>CAYQFB010000026.1:0-7665 GCA_964416705.1 uncultured Alphaproteobacteria bacterium | reverse complement strand
CTTTTGTTTTTTTATTATGGATGATATTTGCATCAATCCTTCTTTTATTTTTTTCATACTTTTTTATGAATAAACAAATAAGACCTTTAAAAAGATTGGCAATAATTGCAGAAACATTTGGAAGGGGTTTAGATGCACCTGAATTAAAATCTTCAGGAGCATTAGAGATTAAACAAACAGCCAATGCATTTAATCAAATGAGGACTAGAATTAAAAGATTCTTAAAACAACGAACTGATATGCTTGCTGGAGTTAGTCATGACCTTCGTACACCCCTAACAAGAATGAAGCTACAATTATCCCTTTTAAAAGATGAAAAAGCTAAAAAAGAATTAGAGCTAGATATAAATGAAATGACTGCAATGCTTGATAGTTATGTTAGTTTTGTTAGATCAAAAACTCCTGAACCAATTGAGAATATTAATTTAAATAAATTACTAAAAGAGACAATCAAAAACATAAATTTAAAAAAAAATAACATTAGTTTTATAGAAAAAAATATAGTCAAAACTTCGGGTAGACCTATACAATTAAAACGCGCTATACAAAATATAATAGATAATTCTATAAGATATTCAAATAAATTAAATATTGAAATATTTTTAAATAATGAGGGTTGTATAATAATAATAGAGGATAATGGTCCAGGAATACCTGATAAAAATTATGAAGACGTATTCAAACCTTTTTTTTCATTAGATCCATCTCGTAATAAACTAAAAGGAGAAAGTGGATTAGGTTTATCTATTACTAGAGATATTATTAGAGCGCATGGAGGTGAAATAAAATTATCAAAATCCAGTTATGGAGGTCTAAAATCTCTTATTCAACTTCCAATTTAAAAGAGCTTACCTCCGTTAGGTACTATTTTATTTAGCTCAATAAGTATAGGTTCATTAGAATTATCTGGGAATCCAAGAACTAAGACTTCAGAAAGTAAATTTCCAATTTGTTTTGATTCGAAATTTACTACTGCTGCGATTTGTTTATTTATTAAATCTTCTGATTTATAATTTTTTATTAACTGAGCAGAACTTTTTTTAATCCCAATTTTTTTCCCAAAATCAATTTTTAAAATAATTGAGGGGTTATTAAGTTTCAAATTTTCTTCAGCTGAAATAATAGTGCCAACCCTAATATCTACTGACTTAAATTCTTTATATGAAATTATATGAGTCAATTTAAATATTTGCCAAATTTTACAGCGTGGTCTAAATTTTTATCAAGAGCATTCATTGTTTTTTCTAAAGATAAAGTATTATCGTCAACCCAGGCATAAAATGTTATAAAATATATTATAAATAGTCCCTTTAATCTTATTGACCCTTTTAAGCCATTCACATTAAACTTTGCCAATTCAGCTGTAACTATCATGCTTTCAAGAAAAGATGGGAATAGTTTTAAAATATTTTTAGGAGATTTTTTTAATACATCATATATTTTGATAAAAGAAACTCTATTTTTTTGAAGAATATCAAACCTAATCATTAAAACCTCGAACAACATATCTTTAGTACTAGAGCTTTCTAAATATTTTGTTTTTTCTATCAAAATGCTATCAACGTACCTATTTAAGTTTTTTAGTAAATCATTTTTTGTATTTATATATTTTTGTTTTTTAATATTTTTCGCAAGTACATCCTCTAAAGATAATTTATTCCATGATTTATTGACTAATTTTTTTAGAGTATTTTCAGCAATTTTTTTTTCCAAATCTATCATTAATTTTTTTTACCTAATATCTTTGCTCTTTTGTATGCAGCCATATAAGTTTTATAAATAACTTTATCTATATTATTATTCTTTAAATACTTTATACCAGCCTCTGTTGTTCCTCCTTTAACTGCAATTGATTTTTCTAACTCATCTGGTTCTTTCTTTGTCTCTTGCATTAAATAAATAGATCCTAAAATAGTTGTTAAAACTAATTCTCTAGATTGATTTTTAGAAAATCCGAGCTTCTGCGCTGCTTTTTCAAAAGAATTAATTAATGCAAAAACATATCCAGGTCCACTTCCAGATACTGCTGTAGCTTTATCAATTTGACTTTCATTTTTAAGCCATACTGTTTTGCCGACTTTCAAAAAAAGTTCATTAATTTTTTTTTTATTTTTAGCACTTAAGTTATTGCTCGAAACAAAACATGATATACCATTTCTAATTAAGGCTGGCATATTTGGCATTATTCTAACAAATTGATTTGCATTTTTAAGGCGTTTTTTAAAAAAAGTTATTTTTTTTCCAGCAATGATACTGCTTATTATTGAATTTTTTTTAAATTCAAAATCTTTATATTCAAATAAAACTCTATCCGCAATTTGTGGCTTAACTGCAAAAATAATTATATCAAATTTTTTTATTTCTTTTTGTATTGGTACTTTATTTAAAATTTTAATTTTCTTATTATTAAATTTATTTTTTAATTTTTTAAAATTGAACGGGTCTACAAGTGTAAGAGAATATGAATTTAAATTTAGCCAAGACTTAACTAATGCAGTGCCCATGTGACCACATCCTACTAATAAAACTTTACTCATAAATTATTATTAATTATACTTTTTAAAAAAAATATATAGTTTTTTAGGCTGACCCAATAACTTCAAAGTTAGCAAATTTTAAGGACTCTAAAGGTTCAATATCATCAAATAGCACCTGTTGGAATGATGGGTAATATTTTTCACATTCATATATTGCTATATCAACCAAATTTTCTAATATTTTATGTAAAAAATCACTATCTGGATTGGCCAAAATAGTATGGCGAAATGCAGGAATTCCATTTTTACTAGTAATATCAAAATGACCAAGCCATAGTTTTTCATTAATTAAACCAATTAATTCATAAGCTTTGATAATTTTAGATTGAGGATATTTTAAATCAAAAGTTATAGTAAAGCTTATAGCTCTTATATTTTCAGACCATGTAAAATAAAGTCTATATTGACACCATTTTGAGGCAATATCAGCAACCAATTCATAATCATCAGCTCTACTAAAACTCCAATTCTTCTGATAAATAACTTCCTCAACTATATCTATTGGATTTAGAGGTATATTTTCAATATCCATACTTTATCTAGTATTTTATTTTTATTTACTACTAGATATAGTCTTACTAAATTAGAAAGACGTTTCGCAAGTTAATTTAATAAATTAAATAAAAAAATGTGAATAATTAGGGTTTTTTAGTCTTTTTTTTTCTGGAAATAGTTTTTTTCTTTTTTATAGTGCTTGTTTTCCTAGGATTTTTTAATTTTTCATTATCAATTATTGATTTTTGTACAATTCTTTTAAGAGAATCAAATTCATCTCTTTTAACAAGTTTCATTTTATTAATAACTTTATCAACCCTTAAAGAAACCATTGTTTCAATTTCTTTTCTTAAGCTTGAGAACGTACTCATTGCATCAACGGCAAATTTTGATAAATCTGATAAAATTCTGCTTTTATTAACCATAATATAGTAACCTATTTAAAATATAATGATTTTAATTCAACCTTCAATAGATCCAATAATTATTTCTTTAGGGTTTATAGATATTCGTTGGTATAGTATTGCATATATCTTAGCTTTTGTTTTTGGCTCAATATTAATTAAGCAATTTAATAGAAAGTCATATAATTTCCTTTCAAATCTACAAATTGATAGATTTTTTATTTGGGCAGTTGTAGGCGTAATAATTGGAGGTAGAATAGGTTATGTGCTTTTCTATCAAACAAATTTATTATTTTTAAATCCTTTCTATATATTTGAAATATGGAAAGGAGGTATGTCATTTCATGGAGGATTAATTGGGATCATCTTTTCAATTTACATTTTTTCAATAAAAAATAGAGTTAATTTTTTTTATTTATCAGATTTAGTTTCAATAGTTGCGCCTCTTGGTTTGTTTTTAGGAAGAATTTCTAATTTTATAAACACAGAATTATATGGCAGGGTTACAGATTTTCCTATTGCAATTATTTACCCTCAAATTGATAACAATCCAAGACATCCCTCACAGTTATACGAATCATTTTTTGAAGGAATAATTTTGTTTATTATTTTATTTTTTTATTTCAATAATAATCCAAAAAAATATTTAATAGGAAATATAAGTGCATTATTTTTAATTATATATTCAATTTTTAGATTTATAATTGAGTATTTAAGAGAGCCTGATTTACACCTGGGTTTATTTTTTAATTACTTTTCTATGGGACAACTTTTATGTATTCCCCTATTTTTTGCTGGTTTAATAATTTTATTACGTAAATGAAAATTAAAGAAATAATTATTTCAGAAATTTCAAAAAAAGAAAAAATTAATGTTAGTCAATTTATAGAATTTTGTCTGTATGGCGATGATGGATATTATATTAAAAATAATGCAATCGGAAAAAAAAATGATTTTATAACTTCGCCTGAAATATCTCAAATGTTTGGTGAAATTCTTGCTACTTTTTTAATAACTTATTGGAATGAAAATATTAAGGCAGAATTTGATTTAATTGAATTAGGACCAGGAACTGGAACTTTAATTGTTGATATTTTGCGCACTGCAACTGTAAATAAAAATTTTCTTAATGCCATTAATCTTACATTAATAGAAAAGAATAAATCTTTAATAGTTAAACAAAAAAATAATTTAAGTAATATAAATTTTCATAAAGTTAACTGGGTTCAAGATCTTAATATTATAAAAAATAATAGACCTTCGATTATATATTCTAATGAATTCTTTGATTGCTTTCCAGTTAGACAATTTTATAGAAAAAATAAATGGTATGAAAAATATATAAAATATAATGAAGCTCAAAAAATATTTAACTTCATATCAGAAGAAGTTGAAAATATAAATTTGTTAAATAGACTAGAAAAATTTAATAATGTAGAAGTAGCAGAAATTTCAGACTCTAGAAAAAAATATTTTGAGTCAGTATGTAAATATATAAAAAAAAATAGTGGAATCTGCATAACTATTGATTATGGTTATAAAGATCCACCTAAAAATTTCTCCTTACAAACAATTTATAATCATAAAAAAACTCATTTATTTGAAAATGTAGGCAGTCAAGATATTACAGCTCATGTAAATTTTAATGAATTTATGAATATTGCTTATAAATACAAATTAAAAATAGACTTATTCTGCAATCAAAAAGATTTTTTAATTGGTAATGGCTTAAATGAAAGAAAAACAGAATTACAAAAAAATAAAAATCAAAAAACTTTTAAAAAAATAGAATTAGATTATGAACGTCTAACAAATAAATTTCAAATGGGAGAAATTTTTAAAGTTTTAATAGTTTCATGTCTTTAAACAATAATTATTATAGTATCAAAAATACTAAAATAAACCATGGTTTTTTTACCAGGCTACATGGCTTCTCAACAAAAGAATTTAAATCATTAAATTGCAGTATCTTTAATGGAGACAATAAAAAACTAGTTTATAAAAATAGACTTAAAGCATTAAGAGCATTAAAATTACACAAAAAAAAATTAATCTTAATTAATCAAACCCACTCTTCTAAAGTAATTCAAATTAAAAATTCTAATCTTAATAAAAAAATAAAAGCTGATGGAATGATCACCTCTTTAGATAATGTGGTTTTAGGTATATTGACTGCTGACTGTGCTCCAATTTTTATTTATGATTATAAATGTAAATTTGTATGCTGTTTACATTCAGGTTGGAAAGGTGCATTAAAAAATATTTCTAAAAATGCAATAAATCTATTTGATAAACATAATATTAATAGAGGCAGTCTGACTGCTATAATTGGGCCTTGTTTAAGTACAAAAAATTATGAAGTTGATAGAAGTTTTGAGAAAAAATTTTGTAATAAAAATCTCAATTATTCAAAATTTTTTAGAAAAAAAAATAATATTAAATTTTTTTTCAATCTTAGAGGGTTAATAATATATCAATTAAAAGAATTGGGTTTAAAAAAAATAAAGAATGTTAATTTGGATACTTATTCAAATAAAAGTCTTTTTTTTAGTCATCGAAGATCTTTTCATAATGATAAAAAGACTACTGGAAGGTTAATTAATTTAATCTCTCTTACTTAATGGTTGATCTATTTATATACTTATATATTGATAAAAAATATTAAATGAAGATTATTGCCTGCAATAGTAATAAAAATTTAGCTGAAGCAATTTGCTCTTACATTGGAGTTGGCTTGGCAAATTCATCACTTAAAAGATTCCCAGATAGAGAAATATTCGTTGAAATTAATGAAAATATAAGAGGAGAAGATGTTTTTATAATTCAATCAACATCACATCCAGCAAATGATCATCTTATGGAATTATTGATTACAATAGATGCAGCTAAAAGAGGTTCGGCAAAAAGAATCACAGCCGTTATTCCTTATTACGGATATGCTCGTCAAGATAGAAAGACAGGACCGCGTACTCCGATTACAGCAAAACTTGTGGCAAATTTAATAACATCAGCTGGAGCTGATCGAGTTTTAACAATGGATTTACATGCAGGACAAATACAAGGTTTTTTTGATATTCCCCTAGATAATATTTTTTCAGCTCCACCAATAATAAAAGATATGAAAAAAAAATTCCCTGAAAATAATAATTTAGTAATTACATCTCCAGATGTTGGTGGTGTTGTAAGAGCTAGAGCTTTTGCTAAACGCTTAAATGCTGGTCTTGCAATTGCTGATAAAAGAAGAGAAAAAGCTGGAGAATCTGAAGTAATGAATATTATCGGTGATGTAAAAAACAAAACATGTATTTTACTTGATGATATTGCTGACTCAGCTGGCACCTTATGTAATGCAGCGAAAGCTCTTAAAGATAATGGCGCAAAGGAAATATATTCATATATAGCTCATGGAGTCTTATCAGGTGAGGCTATAAATAGAATTAAAAGTTCATCTATTAAAGAACTAGTGCTAACAGATAGCATAGAGGCATCAAATGATGTTAAAAATACAAAAAATATTAGACATATCAGTATTGCTCCTTTAATGGGGGAAGCCATAAAAAGGATTAACAGTGATTCATCTGTTTCAGCCCTTTTTGACTAAAAACTAATTAAACTTAAGTATGGAAAAATATAAAGTAATTGAGAGATCTAAAGAAACTGGTTCGACTTACTCTTTGATTAACAAGGGCATGATACCTGGGGTAGTTTATGGCAAAGGTACAGAGCCTATACAGATTGCTTTTGAGAATAAAATTCTTCTAAAATTAATGCATACTGGTTCTTTTTATTCCACAATTCTTGATATTGATATTGATGGAAAATCCGAAAAAGTACTTCCTAAACAATTACAATACCACCCAGTAACTGATAAATTAATACACTTTGATTTTTTACGTGTTCAAGATGATACAAAAGTTACTGTTGAAGTTCCTGTTGAATTTTTAAACCAAGAAACCTGTCCTGGGTTGAAAAAAGGAGGAGTTCTTAATTTAGTTAGACGTGAAGTAGAGCTGATTTGTAATGCTAACAACATACCTAATAAACTCCAATTCGATCTTATTAATAGTGAAATTGGAGATTCGATAAAGATAAGTAATATAGATCTGCCTGATGGAGTTATGCCCACAATAACAGACAGAGATTTTGTTGTTGCTACTTTGGTACCACCTACAGTTGAAGTTGAAACGAAACCTGCTGAAGAAGAGGAACCTACTGAAGATTCTAAAGAA